>CAZEIA010000037.1:0-22252 GCA_964512335.1 uncultured Desulfobacterales bacterium | reverse complement strand
GGGTATCGCAAGACCATGGTACGGGTATTGACCAGGAGGGCCTTGACCGAGGCCTTGAAGCCGGCCCGAAAGAAAATAGGGTAGAGGAGGGTATGCATATGAAATCGTACGGTATAATCGGAGAGAATATTCCGAGGAACGACGGAAAGGTCAAGGCCACCGGGGCGGCGGTGTACGCGGATGACATCAAGCTGCAGGGCATGCTCCACGGGGCCCTTTTAAGGAGCCCTCTGCCCCACGCGCGGATCGTCCGTATTGACGTCCACAAGGCCGCTGCACTCCCGGGCGTCAAATGCGTGATCACGGGTGAGGACACCCCCAAAATCCGATACGGAAACTGGAGGCTGTTTCCGGCCACCCAGGACGAGTACCCGCTGGCCGTGGACAAGGTCAGGTTTATTGGTGACGAGGTGGCGGCTGTTGCTGCTGTGGATAAAGACACGGCGCGGGAGGCCTTGGAACTGATCGAGGTGGAGTATGAGGAATTGCCCGCGGTTTTTGACGTCAATGCCTCCACGCGCAAGGGCGCGCCTGTTATACATGAAGAGACCCCGACTAATATCAGCGTTGACAGGAAGATCCAGTACGGGGACATCAAGAAGGGATTTGAGGAGGCCGACTATGTCCGCGAGGACACCTTCACGGTCCACGCCCAGAGTCATGCATACCTTGAGCCCTGCTCCTGCGTGTCGCAGGCGGACCAGGACGGCCGCATAATCATCTGGACATCCACCCAGACGCCTTACATCGTCCAGTGCCTCCTGGCCTCCACCCTGGGGCTGAGGGAAAACGACATACGCGTGATAGTCCCTTATGTGGGCGGCGGGTTCGGCGGCAAGATGGAGCTGCGACCATGGGAGTTCTGCTCGGCGTTCATGGCCAGGATGACCGGAAGGCCGGTCAAGTTCACATTGACGCGGGAAGAAGAGCTCGCCACCGGCAGGCGTCGTCATCCCATGATTCTCAAGTCCAAGGTGGGATTCAAGAAGGACGGGACCCTGACAGCCAAGGATCTCAAGATTACCCTGGACGGCGGGGCTTACAACGCCATGGGTCCCACCGCCACCTTTCTCTGCGGCAACTTCGGGGCCATGCTCTATCGATACCCCAACTACCGGTTCCTGGGGCAGCACGTTTACACCAACAAGCCCCCGGCCAGCGCCATGAGGGGGTTCGGCGCGCCGCAGTCCCTCTTTGCCGCCGAGTCCCAGATGAACATGGCGGCCGAGGAGCTGGGGATCGATCCCATTGAACTCAGGATCAAGAACGCCCAGGTGACCGGAGACACCATTCCGGACGTGGCCGTCATCTCGAGCTGCGGGTTCATCGAGTCGCTCAAGGAAGCGGCAAAGATGAGCAACTGGAAACGGAAACGTAAGAACATGAAGCCCGGCCGCGGCGTGGGCGTGGGGTGCTACAGCTTCATCTCCGGCGGGGTCTTCAACTGGTTCAATACCCAGTACCCCTTTTCAGCGGCAGAGGTCAGGGCCTTTGATGACGGTACGGTTCACCTTCTCACCATGGCCACGGACATCGGCCAGGGCTCGAACACGGCCATGAAACAGATCCTGGCCGCCGAACTGGGTCTTCGAATGGAGGACATCCGGGTCACATCGGCCGACACGGCCATGACCCCTCAGGCGGACCTGGGATCATGGGGGAGTCGTGTGACCCTTATGAATGGAAACGCCGTGATCGATGCGGCCCGGAAGATCAAGAAAGAGCTCTTCGGCGCCGTGTCGGCACGGAAAAACCTGAATGTGATCTATGAACTGGAGTGCAAGGACGGGGTGGTCTGCCCCAAAGGGCGGCCCGATCGGGGCGTCCCCTTTGGCGAGGCGGTCGCCATGGTTCAGAAGGCCAACCGGGGAGAACCCCTGGTCGCCCGTGGATCCTATACCCCCAGGGACAAGGGCCTGGTCACACCGGCGTTCAGCTTCGGGGCGCAGGTGGCCGAGGTGGATGTGGACCTGGAGACCGGGCTGGTCAAGGTGGAGAAGATGTGGACGGCCCATGACTGCGGCACCGTGATCAATCACATGGCCGTGGAAGGGCAGCTGGAGGGATCCATTCACATGGGTTTGGGTTATGCGCTCACCGAGCAGTTTGTCATGAAGGACGGCAAGACCCTGAACACAACTTTTCTGGACTACAAGATGCCCAATGCCATGGACATGCCCCCCGGGGAATCGGTCTGCATTGCGACCTATGAGGAAGAAGGTCCCTTGGGAGCTAAAGAGGCGGGTGAAGGCCTGGTCTCGCCTACGGCTCCGGCTATTGCCGACGCTGTGTTTCATGCCACGGGATACAGGTGTGTGGATCTTCCAATTACACCGGAGAAGATACTGGGTCACCTGAAGAAATGACGGCTGACGGTTGATTACACAGACGGCCGGGGGGCGGGATGTTCCTGTCCGCCGGTCTCTGTGCTGCGGGGCCGGAATCGTCAACCTTATGACAGCCTTTCAGGGATAGGGAACCAGCGTCCTTTATTCCTGAACAGGGGCGAGGGGATAATTGATTGACAGTTATTCCATTATAGAATAGTCTATGTTGGAATTTATCGACGCAATGAAACATCATGCCGCTACTTGAAAAGGAGGCAGACGCCGTGGAGAATCCCCGCGAAAACAAGGGAAGGCCTTTTAGACGACTCGCTTTTTCTGCCCTGATCTTGTTTTCATGCATGTGTGCGCTGGAGGTTTATGGCCAAGATGTTTTTCCTGTCAAGATAGCGGTTGAGTTCACCAATCACGCGGCATGCGCTTATGTGGCCCTGGATAAGGGCTGGATGGAGGATGAGGCCTTAAAGCCGACCATCTACCCCTATGTGACCGGTATGTCTTTAGCCGCTGCTTTGGGCAGAGGCGACATCCAGGCCGCCTATCTCTGTCTGCTGCCTGCAATCAACGCGTACGCAAACGCGCAAGTGCCTCTCAAAATAGTGGCCGGAACACACAAGCATGGTTACGGCCTGGTGGTAAACCCCGATAAGGTAAAGGAAATAAGGGATCTGGAAAAACCCGGCGTTCGCATCGGATGCGTTCGGGCGGGCGGTCCGGCCGATGCAATCCTTATGAAGTCGATAGAAAGATATGATCTGGACCCGGGGGCCGTGTTGAGCAGAATACAGCGGATGGACCCGGCCAGGCAGATCATGTCCATCAAGATGGGGCGGCTGGACGCCGCTTTTGTCCCGGAGCACTGGCCGGCCCTGGCAGAGGATCTCGGATTTGAAATGCTGATCACCAGCCGGGATGTATGGCCACGCATGCAGGGGAGCGTCTTAGTAGTCAAGCAGGAGCTGATAAGGGATCGTCCGGAGATTGTGAAAAAACTTGTCAAGGTCACATGCAAGGCGACCCAGTGGATCAAACAGAACCCCCATGCCGCCTCCAGCGTGACGGTAAGGCAGCTGCAGGCGACTACCGGCGAACTTTTCCATCCTGGGGTGGATGAAGATCTCCTGAAATTTGATATTACGCCGAATATGATGCTAAAATCCATGAAGCGTATGGAATATTGCGTGGATATTGATCCTGAGATAATCCAGGAAATGATTGATTACGCGGCACTTAAGGGAAATATAAGGGCAGGATTTGACGCCTCGGACATGCTTGATTTGAGGTTTATGGATGACGAAGAGCGCTAGGCAGCGGCATGTGGGGTCGGCCCTGGGCATGCTGCCGGTGGCGGTGTTTCTGATTGCCTGGGAATCGGTTGCAAGGCTGAATCTCTTTCCAGGGGGGTTCTCGTTTCCCGCCTTCTCGGCTGTGATGATGGAGTTCTACCGATTGACAGCTAATGGAGTTCTCGGAAAAAACTTCCTCAGCAGCCTGACACGGGTACTTGTGGGCCTTTCGAGCGGTTCCCTGGCAGGAATAGCGATGGGCGTTGTCATGGGGTGGAAAGATGTAGTCAACAAGGCCCTGAACCCCATCATCAGCCTGTTGTACCCCATTCCCGCCCTGGGCTGGCTGCCCCTGCTGATGCTGTGGATCGGCATCAATGAAATATTGCCTGTAACCATCATCTTCATATGTTCTTTCTTCCCGGTCGTTTATAATACGGCTACTGGTATCAGGAGTGTGGATAGGAAGTATGTGCAGGCGGCAGAGACCCTCGGTGCATCGCATGCACGCATCCTGTTCAGGGTCGTCATCCCTTTGGCTCTTCCCAATATATTCACAGGCCTGCGGTTGGAGGCGGGCATGGCGTGGCGGGTTTTAGTGGCCGCGGAGATGATTGCGATCCCCACCGGCATAGGCGCCCTTATCATGAGGGCCGAGAGTCTTGTGAGGGTGGATATTATCCTGGTGTGCCTTATCGTTCTTTCCGTAATGTGCCTTGTTTTTGAGAATATTTTCTTATTCATGGAAAGACGTTTTATCGGTAAATGGAGCCAAAGTGCCTGACATTGGGCTTGTCAACGTCACCAGGCATCTCTGCCGGGATATCAACCTCGAGATCAGGGATAAGGAACTTTTTGTCATTGTGGGCACTACCGGCGCCGGGAAGACAACCCTGTTGAATATCATCGCCGGCGTAACGGATTACACGGGTCACGTATTTCTTGACGACATCAATGTGGACGATGTCCCGCCTAAAAAACGAGGCGTGGGCTATCTGTTCCAGGATCCTGCCCTTTTTCCGCACCTGACCGTTGAGGCGAATATCGCTTTCGGCCTTCGGGCCGGGGGGCATGACAAGACAGGCACGGATCAGCGCGTATCATCTCTTATGGAAATGATGCGCATTAAATCCCTTGCCGATCGGTACCCTCACATGTTGAGTGGAGGTGAGAGAAAACGGGTTGCACTTGCTCGTTCTCTTGCTCCGTCACCGGGTATCCTGCTTCTTGACGAACCTACATCAAGCCTGGATCATCAGACGGCAAAATATCTGCGGGGCGAGCTGAAATCCCTTCTGAAGGGGCTTGGGATCACCGCAGTTTACGTGACCCATGACCTAAGGGAGGCCGAAGAGTCAGCTGACAGGATCGCATTTATGTCCAACGGGGCAATCCACCAGGTGTCTTCACCCGCCGACCTTTTTTTCAGCCCGTTGAACAGGGTTGTATCGGAATTCACTGGAATGCCGAATATCCTAAAGTGCGAGAAGTCCCGGATCCTCTCGCCCGGGCTTGTGGAGGTCGTGTCTGATGCGATTCGGGTGGTTTTGCCCTACGATGGGGACAAAATCAAAAAAATAGCCATATCCCCGGATGATATATACATCTCAAATGTGAGGCCCCCCGGCCCTTCGTTGAACCGCTTTATCGGGACGGTGGAAGAGATAACACGGCATGATTCCAAGGTGCAGGTGAATGTCTCTGTAGGGAAAAACGATCTTACCGCTGAGTTGCCCGTAACAGCCTTTGATGAGATGTCCATTGAAAAAGGCGCAAGAGTCCATGTGGTGATCAAGCTGAGGAGGTTGCGTTATGCGGAAGCATAGGGGAGGTCTTTTGCGAACCGCCTGCTACGACGTTTCTCTTGCGCCGGTTAAATTCCTCTGCAAAGAAAAAAGTTGCGTTTGCAGCTTCACTGCACCTAGGCGAGGGATAAAATGTATTATGGATCCACAAAAAATGTATTGTTTAGGAGTGCAGGTTAAGCGCTCTTGCCACTAACAGAGGAATTCAACAGATTAAGACCTTTTTGAATGCTCTGGTGCCTCCTTTTTCGGTATTCTCTTTCAAGCTTGACGAGGTTTTTATAAAAAGACTCGGCATGATTTTTCATTGTAATGGCCGCAGCCTCGGGATCCCCGGCCAAGACAGCATCCACAATTGGTTTATGAAACCCGGGGGGGTGAATTGAATATGGCGGATCGGGTTTGATTTCCTCCAGAATCGAGGCGTTCAACTTGATGAGCGAGTTGACAATGGCCTCGAAAAAGGGATTTCCGCACATCTCGGCCAAGACGAAATGGACCTTGGTCGCTGAGCTTATATCCTCGGTCAATGTGGCCCCCGGCGGATGTTCGCCGCCAAAGGCTTCCAGCAAGCGGCGCCTCGATTCCTCATTAACGTTTAGGGTTGCCAGGCGTGCCACCTCAGGCTCAATGAGAATACGGACCTGATGGAGTTGATGAATGGAGATTTTATTGGCCAGAAAAAGGTCCAGACAAGCGCTCGCCAATTGTTCAAATGTGAGGTCTGTCACAAAGGCGCCTCCGGCGGAGCCCTGCCTGATAGTGACAAACCCTGCGTTTTCAAGCGTCCTGATGGCCTCCCGTATGGCTACACGGCTCACTTGAAACTGTTCTGCCAGCTCCCTTTCAGACGGCAGCTTCTCTCCCGCCTTGAATTCACCGGATAAGACGGCCTCCTTGAGCTGCTGAAAGACCTCTTCCGAGATTCTGGGCTGTCGTATGGGTTTGAATTGAGGCATGGAAATCTCCTAATCGTGTTCAAGGCTGTCGCCCGGATTACATGGCTCAGCCAAATTTTTATTGACAAAAAGCTTTACCTATTAAATATTAGTCCAATCTACGATCCCTCTAGAGTTGAGTTCAAGCAAATTCTTCATTCATGGTAATCTCGGAACGGTCTGCCTTTGTTTTCATGGGGTTTTCTGAAGCCCGTATGCCCCGGACTTCTTATTTGAATGATATTAATCCATTGAGGAACATGAATTCAAGGATTCTGATGAGGTAAGGTCGCTGTCATGCAGGCCGTCCTAATCAGTTTCGGTAAAGGCGAATCCATGCGGCATGGAAAACCTCCCGCTCGGCCCATCTTTCCCCTACTGCAGGGTTGTGTGAACCTGCAATCTCTTGTTTTCATTAAATAATTAGAAAAATACCACAAAAATACATCCACCCTAAATAACAATATCATGAGGTATTAATGAGATGGAACAAGAATTTATGCTACGAGAATTAAGCAGATATGAAATAGGCACTTTTGCAGATATCATATTCAGGAATGCATATCTGCATCCAGATGATGAAGCCTTTGTGTATGGGAGCCAGAGAATATCTTTCTCGCAATTCAATGCTCGGACAAACAGCCTGATCAATGCCCTTCATTCACTGGGGCTTAGAAAAGGTTCAGTTTTGGGTGTCTTGTCATGGAATTGCATTCAGTACATGGATATTCACGGTGCGGCCATGAAAGGAGGGTTTATTTCATCTCCTTTCAATCCAAGGCTTCATCCAAAAGAACTTGAATACCTCATCAACTATTCCGAGGCAGAGGTGCTTTTCACAGGCCCTGAGATGGTGGAGACGGTTGACCGTCTGAAGCCTCTATTGCCGAGAGTGAAGCATTTTGTATCGCTTGAGGGGGCTTATGCTGAAATGATTGCCATGAAGGAGATGATTGAGTCGGCCCCATCCGAAGAGCCGGAGTCGGAAGTGGGGCAAAGTGACCCTGTTGTCCTTTTTTATACAAGCGGAACAACTGGTGTGCCAAGGGGCGCCCTCTATTCGCACAAACGGAAGCTTAACGCCACACGAATCAAGAATCTGGAGATGGGGATACGCGGGGGTGACAGACAGATACAGGTTCTACCCCTTTTTCACATCGGAGGAGACAGCCATGTATGGCCGTTTTTCTGTGTAGGCGCATGTAATGTGATCATGCCCCAGAGATCGTTTGATCCGAATGACGCCCTTCAAGCCATTCAGGATGAGAAGGCCACGGATATCCAGATCGTTCCCCCACAGCTTGGCGCCATGATGAAGGAGCAGGCCCAAAAGGGGTACGATTTGAGCTCGTTAAAACGGATTTATTATGCAGCGTCTCCCATGCCGTTGGAATTGTTGAGGCAGGGGCTCAAGATGTTCGGCCCCATTTTTTCCCAAGGCTACGGCCAGACCGAATCCGGCCCCCAGATCTGCTCACTTCCCAGAAAGGCCCATCAAGTCTTGGACAGGCCCCCGGAAGAACAGCGGGTCTTGTTATCCTGCGGGCAGCCCAGCCCAGGGGTTCATGTCAGGGTTGTGGATGAAGCGGGCAATGATGTTGGTCCTCGAGTTATCGGCGAAATCACTGCACGCAGTCATTCCATCATGCTCGAATACTGGCGAAAACCGGAGGAGACCAGCGAAGCAATTATTGATGGGTGGCTTCATACCGGGGATCTCGGTTACTACGATGAAAAGGGATTCATCTATATTGTTGACAGAAAAAAGGACATGATTGTCAGTGGCGGTGAAAATGTATATTCCCGAGAAGTAGAAGACGCCATTTATAAGCACCCTGCGGTCATGGAAGCCGCCGTTGTCGGAGTTTCGGATCCTGTCTGGGTGGAACGTGTGCACGCTGAAATCGTTTTAGCGGAGGGCATGGAAATCAGTGAAAAGGAAATAATCGATTTCTGCAAGGAGCAAATTGCTTCATATAAAAGTCCTAAATCAATTGCTTTTGTAAAGGATCTTCCAAAGAACCCTCAAGGGAAGATTTTAAAAAGGAAAATTAAGGCAAAATATGGTCAAAATAATAAACTTTGATAATATATTTGCTTTTTAATCATCGTTTGATGCTGCTTTGAGCGTAACAAAAGGTTTTTTACAAGTTCATGTGTTTTGCGGCGTGAGAGGACCGGGACTTCCTTTTTTCTTGATGACCCTCTTCAGCATGGAAAAAAACAGGGCCTTTTTTCTCAAGCCTCTTGGCCACGCCTGTCATATTGGCCCCGGATACCAGCATGGTCCTGGATACATTCGAGATGGTATTCTGGCCGCCTTTGGATGCGTCCAGCACCTTTTGGGTTTATAGAAACAGGAGGCGACTCCTTGTAACACAAAAACGGTGAGCCACCTAATATTACGTGATAACCGGGCAATTCTCGCCTGATATCCTCCTTCGAGGATGCCGGCGGGAGGGAGGGAAGGTCAGCAAGCGGACCGTCGCAAACATCACCCATTAGCCGAAAGAGCAGGTCGAGGCCCTGCGGCGCGTGCTCAAAAGGGGAGCTTGTGGTGTCCTCGGATGAAGCCTTTAACATCGAATGATCCATCCCCCACGGTCATGTCGAATCGATTCCCTGCGCCTCTCTGAGGACTCGATGGCGCTTTACGATGTCACCAGCAGCTACTGCGACGGACGAACCTGTCCTCTGATTCGCTTCGGTCACAACCGGGACGGAAAAAAGGGACGGGACGGCCCATTGTCGTCTACGGTTTGCTCACAGACGCATAGGGATGCCCGGTGAACAAGGCATCAGCGTCTTTCCTGAAGAAAAAACGGATTCGGCGCACGCCTGAGGGCTTCGAGGTCCATGGCTTTCGCTCGTTGCTCGAGCAACTTGCCACCCGTTGCAGGAACTTCTGCAGGATGAAAACGGAGCCGTCTGGAGCCGGTTTTCACCATATCACACTATCCACGCCACTTCAGCAATCCTCCCTGCGGATGCTTGGTTTGTTCAAAGTAAAGGGAAAATAGCTATTAAGAAATATCACTATATATCAGCTATATAGCCACCTTGACTTCTGCAGGCCTTAGTATAATTAAGTGCTTTTAAGTTATTTTGTGGCAAGAATATCGGTGTGTCCAGAAGGTATATTGTTTTTTCTGCCTTAATGCCCTAGATACGCCGTTTCGTCTCTAACGATCCTGCAAAAAAAACAACGGTTAGAGGTCGTACTGGTTACAGGATCGTGCTCAGAATCATCTGTCAGGTTGTTGATACTGTACTCGGACCTCGATTCCCCCCAACCCCAGGCAATACGTAAGGTGCCGGTATGCACCCCATTCCAGGTTCGTGCCTTCATTCGGACCCATCCGTTGGGGGATTCGATCCTCACCCATTCTCCATCCCGGATACCGAGACCTTCGGCATCTTCCGGATGGATGTCCACAAAGGGCTCGGGTTCACGCTCGAGCAGGGAGGGAATATTTCTGAACTGCGAGTGCACATAACATCGGGGTCTCGCACCGCTGATGCCGATGAATGGAAATTTTTCCCTGTTTTCAAAAAAGCTAATTCGGTTCTCCACCCCGGACACGAATCTGGGAACGGGAGGGTATCCGTACTTCTTGTACCGCTCTGAAACCAATTCAACCTTTCCGCTGTGAGTATGAAAGCCTTCTGCCCTGTATTTCTCGTAGCGCAGGTCTTCATAGATCAGTCCCTCGGGACCGGCCCTGAGCATGTCCACGGTAATTCCCGTCGGCTCAAGCTGATAGTCAATGGCCTCTTCGACGTTGTTCCAGGGGAACTCTCTTTCAAACCCCAGGGTCTTTGCCAAATCAAAAATGATCTTCCAGTCAGGCCGGGCATTTGCGTTCCAACCGACAACCTGGTTCTGCAAGGTAACGTGGTGTGAAAACATCCCTTTCATGTTGAGCTGTGTTGTTTCAAAAGGCGTTGTCGCCGGGAGGACGATATCTGCGACTCTGGCCGTTCGAGTCATGAATAAATCTATGACCACCATAAACTCGATCTTCTCGAGGGCACTCAGGACCCTGTGGGAATTGGCCATAGAAACCAAAGGGTTGGTCCCCTGGACAATCAAGGCCTTGATGGGATAGGGTTTCTCCTCAAGAACAGCGTCCACCACACAGCCGAGGGTATGGTCCGCCCTGACCTCGTTATATTGTCTGAACAGGGGGTAATCACAGCTGATGGCTGGGACATTTTGCGGCAGTCGCTCCTTGAGCTTGATGTCCCTGACGGGCAAAGGCTTGGGAATAAGATCGCCGCCTCTTTTATCGAGATTCCCGCTCAAGGCCCTCAGGATGCAGATTGCCCGCATGGTTTGGGACACCTCAAGGTGCATGTCAAGCCCGTTCCCATCGACCATGCAGGCCGGTCTGGTTTGCGCGTAAATTCTTGCTGCCCGTCGGATCTCATTTGGCTTCAACAAGATCCTGGAGGCCACATTTTCGGGTGTATAATCAGCGACCTCCAGCTGCAGCCTTTCGAAACCGATGGTCCAATCCCTGACAAAGTCGTGGTCATAAATTTCCTCGTTGATAAGGACCTGCAACATGGACATGGCCAGGATTCCATCCCCTCCCGGCTTAATCTGCAACCACATATCGGCAATGGAGGCGAGTTTCGTTTTTACCGGATCTACGACAATAAGTTTGGCCCCGTTTTTCAAGGCCTGCAGGATCATATTATAGCCTGCAGGGTTCGTGTCGGCTTCGCTTTTCCCCCAGACAACCAAGCAGTTGGAATGCTTGTAGTCAGGGGTGGTCATGGCTCCGTAAGTAAAGACGTGGGCCATCTCCCGGGCCGCATGACAAATGGAGCCGTTTCCGAAAATATTGGGGGATCCAAAGAGGCTCATAAAGCGGTTGGCATAGTCCCAGGGTGCCCCATAGTCCGGAACGTGCCCTGTGAGCCAGCAGAGGGCCTCGGCACCATGCCGGGCTCGGACAGCGTCAAGTCTTTCGGCGATCTTACCCAGCGCACTATCCCAGGAAATCTTTTTCCAGTAAGGGCTTCCGCCGTGTGTATCCCTCAGGAGGGGGGATTTCAGACGTTTTGGGGAGTAAAGGATATCGGGCGCAGCTTTCAACTTAGGGCAGAAATATTTGTACTCGCCGGGGGCTCCGGGTTGTGTATGAGCCGAGACCAGCTTCCCTTCTTCCAAAGCGGCGACGATGGGCCGTCCCCCTGAGCAAAGATGGCAGGTGGTTATTTTTTTTTCCACGGTTTTCGACCTGTTATGGAATTGTCCTGTATTCGAGGAGTACCTGCTGTCAGGAATGACTTTGGGAAATATACTCGCCGAGGACAATATCCTCAGCGCCCGGCACTGTTTTCCGTTCGAATTCCTGCCACTGGTTGAGTGGCGCCGTGGCATCGATGCCCAGTTTGGACTGGTGGATGTTGTAGGCATCGCGGGGAAACCCGGGAGCATTTTTTTTGAGAAGCAACCCCCTGTCCGGTCGGCTCCTGGTGTTCATGGCCCACCAGACATCATTTATATCAAAAACGTTAATATCATGGTCAACTACAACACAGTATTTTAGCCAAGAATAGGCATTGAATGCGCTTTCAATGACTTTTTTCGGTTCTTCTTCAGAGCTTTTTTTTATGGAAACGGCGCACCCCAGAATTGTGGGAACCAGGCTCACCGACCGCACATCGGCCACACGTAAGGTCGCTTCGAGGACGGCGGCCTCCCTGGAAAGAGACAAGTAGTGGGTGTCCTCCAGGGATCCTGCTTGAATGGTTTGATAGACGGCATCAGCCCTGTGGGTGATTGCCTTGACTATGAAAACATGGTTGTCCATAACGGGCACATAGTACTGCATAAAATCCCCGAAGGGACCTTCGGGTTCCCTCACGCCCGCGAGCACTTCCCCCTCCAGGACGATCTCCGCCGCGGCCGGGACCTCCAGATCCACGGTCTCACACTTAATCAACTCTAGGGGCTCCTTCCTCAGGGCCCCAGCCGTGGTGAATTCGTCCTTTGCGTAGGGCAGAGAACTGGCTGCGGCCAGAATGTCGAAGGGGTGGTTGCCGATGGCCACTGCGATTTCAAGATTCTTACCATGTTTTTCGCACTTCTCATGGATGAGGCCCAGATGCTGTGGCGGCATCATACGAATGCCCAGCTTGTTTTTTCCCTTGAGCTGCATTCGGTTGACCGAGACATTTCTGACTCCGGAATCGGGATCTTTGGCTACCACCATGCCGGCGGTGATAAACGCCCCGGCATCTTTTTCACAATGGGTGACTATGGGCAACTCTTCCAGATTGACACTGCTCCCAGTTTGAACGACCTCCTTGACTGGAGATGTTGGAACCTCAACCGGGGTAAGGGGTTTCTTGACCCGATCCATCCATTCACGGGTCACCAGCTCCTGTTCTGTACCCAACAAGAGAGCTGCAGCTTCTCTCGAGCCGAGCACGTTGTTGACCAAGCGATAACCAGGCCTTTTGACATTGGTGAATAGGACGGCCTTTCCTTTCCTTTCAGCGGCCTGCATAACAGCCGCGATTTCAAACCTTGGATCGACCTCTCGTTTTACTATTAAAAGGGCATTGGCCGATTGAAGTTGTGAAAAACACTCTCGTAAGCCCTTCTGCATTTCTTCTCCTTCTTTGCTCTAGGTCCAATGTTCTTCCCAAGCGACTGACAGGTCTTAAGTTTTCCTGAGTATGGCTATCATTCGTTCTGTTAAGCGCCTCAGTTCCCGGCCACCAAAGCGCCCGGGCTTTTTTCCGGTGTATTGTGCCCTTCAGGGCTCAATTTCTGCAGCAGTGCTACGGCAAGGAAAAGGACAAAACCACAAGCGTTCCATACTAGGCCAGGCACAAATAGGCCTGCGGCCGCCATGAGCAGGAGGATGCGCTCCCAGGGATAGGTTTTTCTGAATAGAAATCCGTCCCAAAAAGCGGCAAAGGCTATGAGGCCGAACAGCACGGAAAGAATGGTCTCGACTATGGTCCCCAAGGTTCCCTGTAGGAGAATTCCAGGCCGATAATAAAACATGAATGGCAAGATATAGAGTCCTTTTGCGAACTTGAACGCCGTAAACATTGTCTTAATGGGGTCGGACCTGGCGATACCCGATGCCGTAATAGAGGCCAATCCCACCGGTGGGGTGATCTCCGAATCAATACTGAACCAGATCATGATCATATGAGCGGTAAGCAAGGAAAAGCCCATATCCGTCAGTGCCGGTCCCGCCGTGATTGCCAGAACGATATAGGCTGGTCCCGCTGGAAGCCCCATGCCGAGGACCATAGAGATCAGGCCGACGAAAACAATGGCAGGAAAGGCCATGCCGTGAGCGAGGTCTGACAGGAGCCAGGAGACCTTCAGCCCGATTCCGGTGAGGCCCACCAAGGCGAGGATGATGCCGATGCATGCGACGATACTTCCGATATTGAGGGAATACTTGCCTCCCAACACGAGGCCCCGGTAGATGAGACGGAGGTCGAACCCGCGGGCACGAATGGAGTGAACCACGATCAGGGATACAATGCCCACTAAGGCGGCCAGGGCCGGAGAATAACCTAGGACCATCGTCACGATGATCAATATTAACGAGAAGAAGAAGTGCCACCCGGTCTTCATGACCTCCTGCGCGGGTTCCACCATCATCTTGGAGTCGAGCCCCACCCCTTCCTTTTTAGCCTCAAAGTGAATGAAGGTGAGCAAGGTTATGAAATAGAGTAGGATTGGGGCGGTGGCCACTGCCACGATCTTCAAATAGGGGATTTGGGTGAACTCCACCATGATGAAGGCGACGGCACCCATAATCGGCGGCATGATCTGCCCCCCCGTGGAGGCCGCCGCCTCGATGGCCGCGGCAACGTTAGGGCGGTATCCCACCCGCTTCATCATAGGAATTGTAAAGACTCCCGTGGACGATACATTGGCGATGGCGCTTCCGGAAATGGAACCCATGAGCGCGCTGCCCAGTACAGCTGCCTTGGCCGGACCGCCCACGGCGCGTTTGGTGAGGGAAAAGGCCAGGTTGATAAAAAAGTCCCCGGCCCCGGTAATTTCGAGAAAGGCGCCCATGATGATGAAGGGTATTACGTAGAGGATCATGAACTTGGTGGCCATCCCGTAGTATCCTTCCAGGCCGCAGTAGACCTGGCTGACGATGGTCTCCAACCCGAAACCAGGATGCCCGAAATCCCCCGGCACATAATTCCCTAAAAATGCATAGAGAATCGTTAAGGCGGCCACCAGAGTCAGAGGCCACCCTATCACCCGTCTCCCGATATCCAGGCCGATGAGGATCATGACGGCCCCGAAAATGATATCCCATTGGTTGGGGAACCCCAGCCTCAGGAAACGGGCATTGCAATCAAACATGACATAGAGGGACCCCAGAATGGTCAGCACAATGATGACCGCATCCACCGCCATGACCATCCTAGAAGAGGGACGCTTGGCAAAAGGGTAGACAACGGCGCACATCCCAAGGGTCAGCATGAGGTAGAGAGCCCGCTTGATCACGATGTCGGCCATGACATTGACGGTCCAGTACAAAATTAGAACGGAGATCAGGGCCATTCCCAGATCTACCGCCTGCTTCCGAATACCGTGAAATTCCCGCTCGAAGCCCTTCGATGTGCCTGTTGTCATGGTGGTGTCTTCCTACGGGATCGCCTTTGTGTTATCTGCCTTGTGACCCATGTACCAGCCTTTTCTGTCACCGTCCTACTGTACGGATTCCGATTGCGTCCCACATCATTCCATGACACCTGCTTCCTTGAAAAATTTTTCCGCCCCTGGGTGGAGTGGAATTGGACGCCACTTGGTTGCATTCTCGAGTTTGATACCCTTTCCCGCTGGATGGACCTTGCCCAGGTAAGTCAGCCCTTCAGGGCTGTAAATGGATTTCACCAGGTTATAGACCAGATCTTCGGAGAGATCAGCCCTGCAGGCCCAAAGAGCGGCCATGCCTACGGTCTCCACGTCCTCATCGAGTCCTCTGTAGGTTCCCGCCGGAATAACCATGGACACATACTTGGGCATCTGCTCCAGGAGTTTGTCTCGGTAGCCGGGAGCAAATCGAATAATCTCGATAGGGTGGGTCAGGCTCAACTCGGTCAGGTTCGGGGTCGGGATGGCCGCGATCTCCATGGCGGCGTCGATTCTACCCATCTTCAAGGCATCAAGGGCCGCATTGCCCGGCAGGAAAACGATCTCCATGTCTTTTTCGGGGTCCAGACCATGGATCTTGACCCAGTCAGCAAACAGCTTATGCATGGAGCCCCCCGGCGCACCGCCGCAGATTTTTTTCCCTTTCAAGTCCAGATAGGTCTTAATACCGGATTTTTTCAGGGTGTAGGGCTCTCCCCAATTGGCAAACAGGATACCCATGCTGCGCATGTTTTCGAACTTCTTCTTGTATGGGGGCATGCCTCTGTAGGCCATATGGGAATCCCCCGTGCTTACCAGGCCGATGTCGGCTTTGCCCGTGTCCAGACGATTGATGTTCTCATCCACGCCCCCGGATGTGACGGCAGTGCAGCGCACACCCTCGATGTGCTTTGAGATATACTCGGCCATGCCTCCGCCGATAGCATAAAAACCGCCACCCATGGAACCGGTGGAAATGGACAGGGTCTCGGAACCAGCCGTTGCAGCCGGGCCGATACAAAGACAAAGGATACCCAAAAAGACCGTAAATTTAATAAGACTTCCTCTCATCATGCCCCTCCTTTAAAAGAAATAGAAAAACAGAAAAAAATGGGATTCGAGATATCCCGGCCCAACCCTTTTATCACGTTCTCGTCTCTGCAAAAGGGCTTCCACATACTACCAAGGCAATACGGCTCTTCTCTCCCTGTAGGGTGATACACTGATAGCCCCTTCAGGGCATTCCAACTCACATAAAAAGCAAGACTGGCAATCTTGAAGATAGGCGACCACCGCCTTTTTCGTCTCGGGATGAATTTTTATAACATCCTGAGGGCAAATCGATTCACAATGGCCGCACCCGGTGCATTTATTTGTCTCTATCCAATTGATGCCCATGAGGAATTTCGGCTCCTGTCTCTGCTCTCTCTAAGGCGTCAAACATGGGATGTCTATACGCCACTCGCTCCGGCTGAAGCGGATAGTTTTCAATGGGGATTTCTTCCTTGGAAGTCAAAATCGCGCCCTGCTCCTGCCTGAGGAGGACCCATTTCAGCCAATGGAGGTTATCGATATTTGGATAATCCTCCCTCAAATGAGAGCCACGACTCTCCGTTCGGGTGAGCGCAGCTCGGAGAAACAATTCCCCGCAGACGACCATGTTTTCCGCCTCGCAGGCCATTCTCAGGTAGTGCGGATCATAGGCCTTTAGCACCGGCACAAGTTCATCACGTACCTGGCATACCACATCGAGGGCTTTCTCAAGCCGTGCTCTATGTCGAAAAAGATAAATATCCATAGGGAAGAGTGCTTCTTGGACTTTGAGCACCACATAATCGGGCTCCACTCCATGCGTACGTCTCAGTGGCGAGGCGAGTTCCTGGGAATAAAGTTCGATCTCATCAGGGTTCGGGACAACCGGATCGGCCTCCGCAGTATAAACGACGGCATATTTCCCACTTCTGGCACCCGAAGTGGTTGCAAAAGGTACCGCATAGGCACAGAAACCCTCCACTCCGGCAGAAGGGACACAGGAGGCATCGCCTGCGGCATACAAGCCGGCAAGGTCAGTTTCACAACCGGTTTTTATCCGCAATCCCCCGCCGTAGCCCACATTGCCCATATTTACTGAGACCCATTGAACGCGATCACGTATGCGGCCGTTTTTGATGTACCCTGCTTTTTCAAAGGCGCGGTACATGATGGGGAGGGTTTCCCTGAAGTAAGATAGCGTCGAACTGTCAAAGCTGCTGAAATCGAAGTAGATGGGACCGTTCCCGAGTCTGATTTCGCACGCCATTGCAGCGGATAAGCGATTCATTGCGGCATGGTCTCCATACTCGGGGTCGTACTTGTCCATGTAATGTTCGCCATGGGTGTTCACAAATCGTGCCCCCTTTCCCTGCAAGACATTCATGCCAGTGGTATCGAAATCCGCACAGGAGAGGTGGTGGCAGCAAAATTCGTAGTTGGTCAAGGAGGCGCCGGCCCGGAGTCCCATGACGTGGGCATCGCCGGTGACCATCTTCTGGTAGGCATAATGGGATTTGAACGCCTGCGCTCCGGTGGTCAAGATGGTAGCGCGGGAATGAAAACAGATGATAGTTCCGGTTCGGAGATCGAACCCCAAAGAGCCTGCGACGATGTTGGCATCGTTTCTATCGTGAAGCAAATGGGTGATCATAATTTTGTCCAGGATCTTCACACCCATGGATTTTGTCTTTTTTCTCAGAACGTCCATCAGGTCCGGTCCATGAAACATCATGGTCTTGACGGGTCGTTTATCTGAAGAACCTTGACCTTCCAATCTCGCAAATTTACCTTTATGGTCTTTCAGGAAAGGGACACCCCAGGAGTCGAGTTCTTGTGCTCGTTCGTACACTTCTTCGAGATGGATCGCCGTCCATGCTTGATCATTGATGAAATATCCTTCCTCAACCGCCTTTCCGAACCACAAATCAAAACTATCTTCTCCGGGGATAAAACATTTGAAAGAACCAGCCGCGAACTTCCCGCAGCCACTCTTGCCTACATAACCCTTGTCGACCAGGACGACATCACTCGCGCCCTGTTGCCGGGCCTTAATCGCGGCAAAACATCCAGCAGGTCCACCGCCTACGACCAGGATAGTGCATTTTATGGATTGTATGGTTTCTATTTTTTTCTCCATTTATCGTTCATGTATTATGAATATTGAGATTTGCTACCTTCCCCATCCGGCCTTGTAGGGTGAAACAAAAATCCCTCAAAAACTTATTTGAGTCATAATAACGCCATGGTTAGTACAATATAAATCGATATTTATCTCATATTCCAAAACACCCAGCCTATTTCGATGCATCCATGCGGCATTTGGCTTAACACTCATCTCCAGAAGACGATTCTATTACTTAAATGTCAAGCTCTTATAACTTCAATCCCCGCAGCAATGCTTAAGGGTCGGCCGTAATCTCGTTTAGTGAGACTTGAATCGGTTTCCTTCTCTATTCCTAAAGTCTCGCAGGATCCTCGTTGGGGTGAGATGGGGTGACAAGGGTTTCAATTTTTCGGGGGTGATCCTAGGAAATCGCGCCTTACGTGTCAACTTAAATCCGTGAAATAGTTGCTGTCAGCCTGCGTTACCTGTATGTTTTTGGTGGTTGACTATTTCCTTTTATTTCAGTATATTATCTCGTAGGTGGAGCTTGGGTCGCGGTTTCACCCAGCGGGTGAAAAGGGTTTGGCGAAGGAGAAGCGTTGAAACACGAGAACGGAGGGAACCCCGTGGAGAAAGACCTTCACACGGTACACGTGCCCGAATCACTGCAATCGGTCTTCTCAAAGGCCCAGGAGTATGTGGCCCGCTATTTCCAGGACCGAACGCGGGACCCTTCCAGGGGGTTCATCGAGATCTCAGGCGAGCGCTATATCCTGGTCCGGGCCGCGTCCATGTCCAGGGAGTTCTTCGACCTTGTGACTTCCCTCTATCACGACCGGGGTGAGAAGGAAGCAAGGGCGGTCACCCTTGGATTCCTGTTCGACATCGCCCATTCCATCGGAAAGGCCGATGCGCGGAGCTTTTTCTCCAAAATGGGAGTGAGCGATCCCATAGAAAAGCTGTCCGCAGGACCGGTCCACTTCTCCTACACAGGGTGGGCATTTGTGGAGATACTCCCCGAGTCGCACCCGTCGCCGGATGGGGACTACTATCTCATCTATGACCATCCTTTTTCCTTTGAGGCCCACACATGGCTCAAGGGGGAGAAACGTACTGATTTCCCGGTCTGCGCCATGAACGCCGGATACTCATCCGGCTGGTGCGAAGAGAGCTTCGGGATACCCTTGGTGGCTGCGGAAATCGAATGCCGCGCAAAGGGTGACGAACACTGCAGGTTCATAATGGCGCCGCCGTCCCGCATCAAGGAGCACATCGCTCGATACGGTAATCAGTCTGAATCCGGAACCGGGGAGTTCAGTGGTGTGGACATACCGGAGTTCTTTCAGCGAAAGCGGCTGGAGGACGAGCTGAGGCGGCACAGGGACCACCTGGAGGACTTGGTGCGGGAGCGTACGGAAAGCCTCTCCCGCACCAATGAGCGGCTCCAGCGTGAGATAACGGAACGCAGACAGGCTGAGTTGGCCCTGCAGAAGAGCGAGACCATGCTCCGGGCCATATTTGACCAGACATTCCAGTTCATAGGAGTCCTCCGCCTGGACGGATCGGTGGTGCAGGTGAACAAGACGGCCATGGACTTTGTAGGGACGAACGAAGCGCAGATCACCGGAAAACCATTCTGGAACACTCCCTGGTGGACCCACTCCCGGCAGGAGCAGGAAAGGCTCAAGAGGGGAATAGCCCGGGCTGTGCAGGGGGACCTGGTCAGGTACGAGACCACAAACGCAGGGCCCAGTGGCCGCACGGTGCACATGGACATCTCCATCAAGCCGGTCCGAAACCCCGAAGGCCGCATAGTCCTGCTCATCTCCGAGGGCCGGGATATCACAGATCTCAAGCTTGCCATGGATGACCTGCAGAACAGGGAGACTGAACTCAAGCTGCAGTCCAGGAGCCTGGAGGAGGCGAACATAGCCCTCAAGGTCCTGTTGAAGCAGATGGAGGACAAGAAAAGGGACGACCAGGAGAACGTTCTGTCCAATCTGAAGCAGCTTGTCCTGCCCTATATAGAGAGGCTCAAGCGGAGCCGCCTCAATGAAGAGGAACAGGTCATTGTCAACACACTGGAGTCCAACCTGACCAACATCACCTCTCCGCTCATTCAGCGGCTGTCGTCCACCTCCCTGGGGCTGACGCCCATGGAGATCCGCATCGCTCATTTGGTGCGTGAGGGTCTAACCAACAAGGAGATCGGCGAAATGCTGGGGATTTCTCTTAACACGGTTTCCAGCCATCGCCACAAGGTCCGGACCAAACTGGGCCTCAAAAACAAGGGGAGCAACCTCCGGTCCTACCTCATGTCCCTCCAGGAATAGGCATCAATGGCTGTAATAGCCGGCTAATCCGTTCCGCTTAAGATAACATGCCCTTTCGATTGAGAGTAAACTGTTGCATTCAGTGTGCGCAGGAGTATCCTCGGCCACAGGGGTGGCATGTCACGGCTCCACCGAATCCGTCTCCCATGTGCTGGAGGCCATGGACGTTCCAAGGGCCTATGCACTGGGCACCATAAGGTTTTCGTGGGGCCGCCCCCCACTTCCCTTGACGATGTGGATGAACTCATGGAGAGGCTGGCCGGCATTCTGGCCGACCTGGCGCCCCGATCCTCATCTGCATAATGCCGTTTACCGGAATAACAGTTAACGGGTAACCCGACCGGCCCTGAGTCCGAAGGCTTGGAGTCTTGTTTTCCCCCGGCTTCTTTTTGAAAAGGCGTTTTATGCCCGCGAACCCATAGGTGAGGTAGCTGCCTTTTATGAACAAAAGGTGGGACCTATTTTCAACTCGCAGAAGAAAAGGACGACCGCGGCAGTTAAATCACCGGCCCGGCTTTTTAGGTCCGGTGAATTTTCTGGTTGGCGTTAGGATGATGGCTCTTTCGGAAGCTGCGCGCCATGCCATACCGCAACAATCCAAACAACATCGCCTCAAGCCTTCGCAGGATTTTTTCAGCTTTATTACGAAAGCTAATGGCCGCAGAGGGTATAGCCTTTCGTATGAAGGATAGCGCAGAAAGAAATTGAGTCCTGGCAGAAGGTGTAAATTTGACCTTCACGAAGGTTCCTCAGACAAAAGGGCATCAGCTTCAGCAAGGACTTTATCGAGGTCATATCCCTGGCCGATTTCGATTTCCTTTTCACCCTTAGCTAAAAGGCGCAAAAGCTCTTTCTCGTGTTCAGATTCCTCATAGGCACAACACCAATCATAACAGCCGTTGCCCTGCCTCTTTGTGTAATTATCAAACTTTAGTTTCGGGTTTGTAGTCCACTAGCTATGCATTATCTTTCCATTATCGCGTATCACAGCACGTGATTTCAACAACTTACAAAACGCCGGCTTTCAAAACCTGTAGGCACACGACTTTGGTCTTTTTGGTTACATGGCAAGAGATACACACTATATCCGTAAGCACTCATGTATCTCCGAACCACCAGCCGAAAGAACCGGGACGGACGCGTGGTCGAGTACTACCAACTCGCCCATAATGAGCGGGATCCGGTCACCCGCAAGCCCGTGGCTCACGTGATCCACAACTTCGGCCGCGCAGACCAGGTCGATCGGGACCAACTGATCCGCCTCTGCAAGTCCATCGCCCGGGTCTGTAACGTGGACGTCATCGATCGTTTGGCCAAAGATGAGCCTTTCGGGGCGGCTGGTGGATTTCCCGAGTCGTTCATGCTCCATCGCACTTATCCCTATGGACCGACACTGGCAATCGAGGCCCTCTGGGAACAACTCGGGATTGGAGAGTGCCTTCGCTCCCTCTGCCGGCGGCTCAAGTACCGTGTTCCTTACGAGCGGGCCATCCTGGCCATGGTCGCCAATCGGCTCTGCCGGCCGGAGAGCAAGCTGGGAGTGTGGGATCGGTGGCTGCCCACCGTATACCTTCCCTCTTGCTGGGACCTCAAGCTGGCCCAGATGTACGAGGCCCTGGACATGCTCTTCGAGCACAGCGAGGAGGTGGAAAAGGAGGATGAAGACGAGGTGGGGATCCGCAAGTTCGGCCATGCCAAGGAAGGTTTCCGGATTCCGCAGATCGTGGTGGCCCTTGCTGTGACACCGGAAGGTTTTCCCGTCAAGAGT
>CAZEIA010000036.1:0-22456 GCA_964512335.1 uncultured Desulfobacterales bacterium | reverse complement strand
CGTCTGGGTGGTCCAGCCCCAGGACATCCAGTCTCCGTCCGCCGGAATCAGATCCCGGTTCGGCATGAATCCTCCAAGCCCCAAAAAAAGACAGGCGGAAAAAGCCGACAGATGGATTATCAGTATGGCGATCCTTCTCAGGCCTCTTCCCCACAGGACCCGGGTCAGGGCAGAAGCCGCCAGGAAAGTCACGGCGCCTGACAGGAGGGGAAAAGGCCTTCCCACCGTAACGTACACCACAAAGCCCGCGGCCGCGATCACCCAGAGTCCCTCTACTCCGGCGCGGAAAAAAGAGAAGAAGTTCCGTCCTTCGCGGTTACTCATGCAGCCACAGCTCCGGATTCACGAAGGGCCTCTGTAAATACCAGGCCTGACTCTGCAGCCGGCCTGAGGGCTGTACCGTCGCTCCGTCGGACAACCAGAAAAGAGACAGGGGTCTTGCGGTCAAGTACATATGATCCGAATGCCTCAGCAGCCTGGTCCATGGTTCGAACGCAGTGAAGACAACCGGCCCCCGGAGTCCGGGGCAGGATGTATCCGGCCAGTTTAATGAGGTCGGCGGCCGGTTCCATTGTCATTCGTGCCATTCGCTCCATAATGGCGGGCAGCCGGCCCGGCCCCTGGCCTACCGGAATTAAGGGGGGAAAGGCTCCATGGAGCTTCGCGTTGGTAATCATTCCCACGGAAACACCGCCCTCCACCAGGTGAACCGCAATGGAGGCGGCGGCCTCCAGGATATCCTCGAACCCTTCCTCGTCCCCAGCCTCGTGAAACCCCTGGACGTCCAAGCTCAGGAGGATCCTTGCCCTTCTGCTGGGCTCGAACACCTTTTCCTGAAGACGGTTCAATCGAGCGCTGGCCTTCCAGTGTATGGCCCGTGCCGGTCGACCCGGATGGTACTCACGGGTCCCCATGGGGTTGATCGGGTCCTCGACCAGGCCCTCGGCCCTGATATTGCCGAAGAACTCTTTTGACTTCCTGGAAAACGATCCTATGGAAAAATGATTAGGATAAACAACCAGCTCCAGCGGAGCGTCACGGCTCGTTTCCTGAAAGAAAAGCCCTAAGGCGTCCCCCGCCTCAGTCACCGGCGGACCGATCCGGTAGACCCCTCTGCCCGGGGCCTTTATGGCCCATTCAAGACGCCCCGTGCGTCGGCCTCCCACCACAGATGCACGGAAATCTTTGCCGTCATCATCTCCGGAAAGCCAGCCGGCTCCGCCCAGCCCGGACCGGACCGTCATGGGAAGGATGCACCCATTATACGCCTCAGCGGCGAAAACCAGAGGCTCGCCCGGCATGACACGAAGTTTGTCCGTCAGGAACCGGCAAACCACCCGGCCTGCCCCCAGGCGACGCCATAGCTTGGCACCGGCGGACAGGAGAATCATGACAAGACAAAGGGCGGAAAGGTCTGTACGCCCGAAAAGGAGGGAGAGAAACAGCAGGACAAACAGAAAAACCCGTGCCAGGGGATCGACGAACAGGCTGGGAATGCGAATGACCGAGTGCGGTGTCTTATGAATGGAACTCATGGCCTCCTGCATCCCCCCTCTTCAACGGCCGGAACGGGCAAGCGCTCCAGCAGCTCTTCCAGGAGCCGGCAGGGTTCGCTTCCTCGAAGCCGCTCCTCTTCGGCCAGGATGAGCCGGTGGCCAAGGACAAAAGGGGCCAGCAACTTGATGTCGTCGGGAAGAACGTAGGAACGGCCCCTGAGCAGCGCCAGGGCCTGGGCGGCCCGCATCAGGCCCAGGGTCCCACGAGGGCTGGCCCCGTACCTGAATACTCCTCCGGCGCGAGTGGCGCCGCCTATCTCCCCGATGTATTCCAGGATGGCCGGGGAAACGTGGATCCGACGAACCGCCTCCTGTAGATCCGTGACCTGCTCCACCGTGACAGCAGGCTGAAGGGCCTCAAGGGGGTCATCGGTCTGAAACCGCCGAAGGATCTCCATCTCCTCGGCCTTGTCTGGATAGCCCAGGCTGATCTTGAGAAGAAACCTGTCGAGCTGGGCCTCGGGAAGGGGAAAGGTGCCCTCCAGCTCAATGGGATTCTGTGTAGCAATCACGAAAAAGGGTCTTTGGAGATGGATGGTCTGTCCGTCTATGGTCACCTGCCGTTCAGCCATGCTCTCCAGTAGGCTGGACTGGGTACGAGGAATGGCCCGGTTTATTTCGTCCACAAGAAGCACATGGGTCATAACCGGTCCATGCCGCACTTCGAAACGACCCGACTGCTGGTTGTAAACGCTGAAACCGGTGATGTCGGCAGGAAGGAGGTCGGGCGTGCACTGGACACGCTTGAACTTGGCGCTCAGGCTCCCTGCCAGTGATTTGGCGATAAGGGTCTTACCTAGGCCTGGAACGTCCTCAATCAGCAGGTGCCCCTCGGCCAGAAGGGCCACCATGAGCATTTCGACCGCCGGCTCCTTACCCACTACCACCCGTGATATGTTTTCAACAATTCGTCGACACGCCTCCGCGCTTGTCATATCCTAGATCACTCCTTATGTCCTCCGTGGAAAACCCTGTCCCGCACCGAAATCAAAGGGCTTACCCGCGGCGTTAAGAGCAGGCGAACCACAATACGTTAACACACGTCATTCAGGTTCCACGGAAGCACCTTTCCGGGGTTCAATATGCGGTTCGGATCGAAGAGATCCTTTATGCGGGCCATCCAGGCAAGGCTCGATCCGTGTTCGGCCTCCATGTACTTCCTCTTGCCTATGCCCACGCCGTGCTCTCCGGTGGACGTACCGCCACAGGCCAGGGCCAGTTCCACGAGCCGGTCATAAATGCGTCCGATCTCGGCCCATTCCTTTTCGTCGCCGGTTTTGCCCATGAACACCAGGTGGAGGTTCCCGTCCCCGGCGTGGCTGAAGATATACCCGGGGATGCCGGCCTCCTCCAGGGCCCCTCGGCTCCAGGCTATGATGTCGGAGTATGCTGATATTGGAACGGCAACATCCGCCGTGGTGTGGGTCCGGCCCGGGTGATTCCTTCGAATCATCTCGCTGAGCTCGTGTCGGGCCTGAAAAATGCGGTCCCGCTCTTCACGGCCAAGGCCTGCCCTGAACCCGGCGCTCCCCTCTTCCTCGCAGATGTCGCTCGCCATGGACAGGACGTCCTCCAGGTGGCTCTCGGCGGCGCCATGGAACTCCATGAAAACAGTGGGTGAAACCGGCAGTCCCAGGTCGCGCTCCCTGTTCATAACCTCTATACACTCTGGGCTCATAAGTTCCAGGGCCGCAGGGTTCAAGCCCGCCCTCATGATCTGGAACACGGCCCGACCGCAGGCCTCCACCGTGGGCAGGGAGGCCACGGCGGCGGAAAAGGCCGCGGGAAGTCCCACCAGGCGCACCGTGGCCTCAACCACTATACCCAGGGTCCCTTCCGACCCCACAAAAAGATTGACCAGGTTGAAGCCGGACGACGTCTTGGATGAACGCGTACCAATACTCAAAATCTCTCCTTCCGCCGTAACAACCTGAAGCCGCAGCACGTTATGGCGTGTGGAGCCGTAGCGCACTGTCCTCGTGCCGCTCGCATTGTTGGCGATCATGCCTCCCAGCGTGGCACGCGCACCCGGATCCGGCGGGAAGAACAGGCCTTCGTGGCGAAGCTTCTCATTGAGATCCTGGTAGACCACTCCAGGCTCCACATCCGCCTGGAAGTCCTCAGCCCGAATATTCAGTATGCGGTTCATGAGGTTGAAGTTAAGGACCACGCCCCCGAAAACCGGAATGGGGTTTCCTTCCAGACTGCTCCCCGAACCCCGGCCCGTGACCGGTATGCAATGCTCGTTGGAGTAGCGGACTATCTCCGCCACTTCGCCCGGGCTCTCCGGCCAGATAACAACCTCCGGGAGGCAGGGCTCATGGTGGGATTCATCACAGGCGTTGAGTTCCAGGTTTGAGATCCCTGTGGAGATTCGCTCAGGGGCCACCATGCCTTTAAGCGTTTTCAGGTGCTCTTCATTCAGCTTTGTGTAGGTCAAAC
Organism: uncultured Desulfobacterales bacterium; assembly: GCA_964512335.1. GTDB lineage: Bacteria > Desulfobacterota > DSM-4660 > Desulfatiglandales > HGW-15 > JAIPEI01. The sequence goes on along the minus strand of CAZEIA010000036.1, from coordinate 18,458 downwards.
CTTCCTCCTGTTCGCTTTTGAAATGGCTTTCCGGGATATTACAGCAGAATGGGCGGTCACCCCACCCGGGAGATTTTTTCGATTAGAGAGGCCATGTCGCCGGCATCGGTGATCATCCGGTCCCGGGCGATGTCCTTCATCTGTTCGATGGTAAAGGAAGACGACAGGAACGTGTAACAGGCCATCTGTTCGAGGACGTTGTAGAAGCCGTCGAAGGTATGCACGGCGACTGCCGAAATATCTCCGATATCATGCCTGTTGAGCATCACGCGCTGCCGGTCGAGGCCCAGGTATTCCTCGAAGTTGCACTTTCCGATCTTCGGAAAATCGATGAATATGTGAAGGCTCGAAGGGACAGAAATTGTCTGTTCCCGTTATGGCCACCGGCACCATGAGGCGCTCCCGGCCCGTGTCGAACCAGACATTGAGGTGGTCGTAGGTCATGGTCATGGGGATTCGTAGCGCATGAAACGTTTGAGAAACGGATTCAGGGCCATGTCCACGACCTCGCCGGGCAATTCTGGGCGGTTCAGGAAAAGAACCGCGTTTTCGCTTCCCTTGCGCAGCTCGCTGTTCTCCTTTGTCAGCCAGGCTAGGGGCATCGCCCACAGCAGACTCCGGAGAAAGAAAAACCTCCACTTCCCGCATAACCAGGAGCTGGGTGTCAGCGGTGCAGGTGATATTAGCGGCTCGACGGTTTCCCGTGATTACGCCCATTTCACCGAAGAGTTCGCCGGGCTTCAGAAAGGAGAGGAAATTATCACTCATTTTGAAATCGAAAGGGATGGAGACCTTGTACTCTCCCTCTTTGATGAGAAACACCGAATCAAGGCCCTTGAATACGTGGGTATGTTTGATAAAGGGGATGGTGCCGTTCATGGACTTCCTTGATTGCAGGGGCAATGATTCCTGCAGTGACATTAACGGCGGACGGATGGTTCCGGATTTAGTGTGAAGGCAGACCAGCCGGGACGCCATCCTTTCGTGTTGTTAATGATATGACTGCCTTACCAGTGGTTTTCTCAGCCAACGCATCAAAAGGACAATGTTATGACAATTTTCCCGTCAATTCCAAACGTTACGGAACGGTTTGAAATGAACGCGGGACAGGAATATGCATTTTGATTCATATGGTAACTAAGTGTATGTTTAGGTATCAATTGAAAAACAGCCGTCCTCCTTCCTGGTGGCACAGGTGAAGAGATCGCAATTCTCGAAATTTCCACACCAACACCGTCTGCGGGCAATCCAATTTCTTTATGAAACCGCGCGCATTGATCGTCCTTCGGAAACCCTCAGAGTTCGTGGAAGGTGAGCAGGGCAAGCCTTCCAGCAACAGAAAGGAAGTCAGCCTCAGGGCGATGATTTTTTGCTGTCTAGCCTTGACGGGTTCCAGGGCCTGGCAGCTCTACATTACCGCCGATCATCAGACGACAGGTAGCCGGCCTTCAGGCCCCAGATGCCGGCGCTGACGCCTACGTCCACAAAGCGTATCCCATTTTCCGCCAGGGACTCCGACCGCCGGAGGTCATCCTTGGAATGGCTGTTCCCGCCGTCAATGCCAATGTCTCCGGGGGAGAGGATTTCTTTCATTTACACGATATGTTCATCCACGACAGTCCTGGCAGGGAGCATGATCCAGGCCAGACTCGGCACTGTGAGTTTCTCTGCGACCTCAGACAGCACATATGCTGCTGTCGCCCCTTCCCGTGCTATCTCCTCCGTCTTCCGGGCGGTCCTGTTGTAAGCCACCACTTCATGGCCGCTATCCAGCAGCCTCCTGAACATATTCATCCCCATCCGCCCCACTCCGATCATCGCAACTTTCAGGAGAATCCTCCTTTGTCCGGAGTGCTTTTTCCGGATGAAAAGATCAATTACATGCAGACATTCAATTCTTCATCCTCGCTCTCCACAGCACACAGAACGACTTCTTCAATGTTTTCCCGGTTAGTTCCGGATCTCATGTCTACCCTGTCCTCCAGGAAAAACGCTTCACTGCCCATATCCCGATCCGCAGGCCCTTCCTTTCAGTTGAAAAAAAGCTCCGTCCCTTTCTCACCCCAAGTGATCGATGATCTTGTATCTGAGGAATACGATCAACCGGGTCTTCGCAGCCCACCCGGATCTCCCAAAGACCCGGTCGGTTCAATGCGATCAAATTTGAAGCGTCCGGACATCAATTTTCCCGCTAATTGAAAAAAAACTGGTGGAGCAGTTTGGCGCACAACCCAAAAAGAATGAGGCTGAAAATCAGGCGAATGCTTTTTCCTTTGAGACGACTGCTCATGATTCCCGCTCCAAACCGCCCCCCGGCGAATGAAGCTGCGGCGGCGGGCAGAATGAACCCCCAGTTAATTCCGGCCAAAGAGGCGTAGCCCACGAAACCGGTCAAGGAAGAAAAGCTTACAATAAACGTAGAAGATGCAGCAGCGATTTTGGTCGGTGTCTTGAGAACATAGATGAGAAGCGGCACGACGAACACACCACCCCCGATCCCAAGCAATCCCCCCATAAGGCCGATACAAGCACCGATAGCGATGCCGCCGCCGACTTTTTTGGACGGTGTCGTATCGAGGCCTTCAATTTCACCTGCCGGCGACAGCAGCATGCGAATGCCTGCCAAAGCCAAAACGATGGCCATGATGACCAGAAAAGGTCTCAGCTCGAGGTGTACATTCAAATACGATCCGACCGGAGCGGCTAAACTCGATGAAATGATTAGAGGGGTGGAGAGTGAAAAATCCACCATTTTATTTCGTGAATACGTATAGGCGGCGGATGCCGCAGCAATCAGATTCAGAAACAGCGAGGTGGATGCAGCTTCGGTTTTGGCAAATCCGAGGAGCACAAACAGCGGAGAAAATACTAGTCCCCCGCCAAGGCCGACCATCGTCAGCACAAAGGAGATGAGAAAGATCGCGGCAATCAGAAAAGCTGAAATGGACATGGCCTCAACGGACGGATGTGTTTATTTGCCTTCATCGGCACCATTTTCTTTGGCGCAGGGATGTTCCCTGGTCTCACCATGGCACTCACAGACCTGCCCTGAGCTGCATTTTTCTTGCTTATCCTGTAACTTATACAGTATAAACTTATATAGTTAATATATTTCTGAAATAAGTTTGTCAAGATTCCTATTTTATTCCCCGGGGCATTCATCTGTGCGGCAAACCCGACTGGGACTTTCTGCTGAGGCTGGACCTGGACGTGCTCTCCCTGGACGTTTACACAAATGGGGAAATCTTCGCCTCCTATGCAGAAGCCATCCGGAAATTTCTCGACCGGGACGGCGTTATTGTGTGGGGAATGGTGCCCACGGGTTTTGAGGCCTTCGCACAGGAGGATGCCTCTTCCCTGGTCAAGCGCCTCGAAGATATCTGGAAGATTCTCTGGTCAAGGGGTATCGACCGTGATTTGTTGATCGCCCGCAGCATGCTTTCGCCGGCCACATGCTGCCTGGTGAATCCGGACAGAGAGCTGACCGTGGAGCGGGCATTTGCTGCGGTCCGCCAAATGGCCGAGGTATTGAAATCCCGTTATTTGTGAAGCTTGATCCGAAAATAACCTTGGCCGACCTGATAGTGAATCATCCATCGGCGATGGCCGTCTTTATTACCGGAAAGATGCTCTGCATCGGGTGCCCGGCAACAAAAAATCAATAGCTTGTGCCTATTTGGCACGAAAGGAGATGACCATGCTTTCACGAAAAATAGAGGATCGGATATACTGGCTGGGCGCGGTGGACTGGGACAGACGCCTTTTCGACTCACTCATTCCGCTTCCTGACGGCACCACGTACAATGCCTACCTCATTGAAGGGAGTGAAAAGACAGCTTTGCTGGACACGGTCGACCCGCCCGTGTCCGATGAATTGATGGTGCAGTTGAACAACGTGAAAAAAATCGACTTCATCGTCTCCCACCACGCCGAACAGGACCATTCCGGATCGATTCCTTTAGTGCTCGAGCGCTTTCCGGAGGCAAAGGTAGTCGTGACGCCCAAGGCCAAAGGCATGCTCATTGATCTTTTGGGCATCCCTGAGGACGCATTCGTCACCGTTAAAGACGGCGAGACCCTGTCTCTTGGAGACAAGACCCTCGAGTTCGTTCACACCCCCTGGGTCCACTGGCCGGAAACCATGGTTACGTATCTGAAAGAAGACCGCATCCTGTTCAGTTGCGATTTCTTCGGCTCCCACATAGCGACCTCCGATCTTTACGTGACCGACCAGGGGCGGGTGCATGAAGCGGCCAAACGCTATTTTGCCGAAATCATGATGCCCTTTCGCAATGTGATCGAAAAGAACATGGAAAAGCTCAAAGCCTATGACATCCGGATGATTGCTCCCAGCCACGGCCAGATCCATGACCAGCCTGCCTGGATAGTGGATGCATATCGCGACTGGGTCACGGGCCCTCCTCACAACCTGGCGGTCCTGCCCTTTGTGTCAATGCACGGCAGCACCGGAAAAATGGTGGATCACCTTACCTCCGTCCTGGCGGGGCACGGAGTAAGAGTGGAACTCTTCAACCTGGCCGTCACTGATATCGGCAAGCTGGCCATGGCCCTTGTTGATGCGGCTACAATCGTGGTGGGAGCGCCTACGGTACTGGCCGGGCCGCACCCTCTGGCCGCTTATGCCACCTTCCTGGCCAATGCCCTCAGGCCCAAGGCCCAATTTCTCTCAATTATCGGCTCCTACGGATGGGGCGGGAAGACCGTGGAGACACTTGCGGGGATGATCCCCAACCTCAAGGTCGAGGTCCTGGATCCTGTTTTGTGCAAGGGGCTTCCCACAGCGCCTGATTTCGAGGCCCTGGACCGCCTGGCCGGAACTATCGCACAAAGGCACAAGGAGAAGGGTGTACAGACGAAGGGCCGGCACCCTCAAAAAACACCTTGACAAACAGACCGGCCTGACATAGCTGTGTAGCAAATTCTTTCACAGAGGAAGATATGTACGGCAATCACTCAGGGCGGATATTCAAGTTTTTCTTTTTTGGCAATGGAGGAGGTCCGCCCATGGTTGCCTGACGTTTATTTCTGATCATAAAGGCCGTGGGCGGACAAACCGCTCACGGCCTTTTTTTTTCTTCACTCATCACGGGAAGACCCATTCCATCTAAAAGGAGGAAGGAAGTGGAAGGAGAAGGAAGCAGGCCTCAACTCATAACCGGCAATCTTTACCAATTGGGCACAAGAACCTTTCCCACATATTTGTCCCTGGGCAGGGAGGCCATGATCATAGAGGGCGGCACGGGGCCCACCGCGGACATCATAGCCTCGCAGATCGCATTTTTGAACATCGATCCCGGCAGGATAAAATACGTGCTGCTCACCCACACCCATGTGGATCACATCGGCTCGGTCAGCTACCTCAAGAGGCTCTGGCCTCACCTGGAGGTGGTTGGCAGTCCGGCGGCGTACAAGATGATCTCCAGGGGTGGGTTCGCCGGAGAGCTTCTTTCCGCAAACCGGGTGATAGCGGGTTTTCTCCGAAAGAACGGGGACCTTTACAGGGATCCCCTGTTCCTGGACGACTACCGCTTCGAAGTGGACCGGGTGGTTGAAGAGGGCGAGGAGATCGATTTGGGGGATGGCGTTCGCTGGCGCATAACCATGGCCCCGGGGCATTCGCCCTGTCATCTTTGCGCGCTGGAACAGAAAGAGGCCACGCTGTCCATCGGGGATCTCGCCGGCTACTTCGACCCCGACCTGGATGTGATATGGCCCAACTACTTTCACTCACTGAAGCATTATCAGAGCTCCATAGCCAAGGCCTGGACCATGGAGCCCGAGCGACTACTCCTCAGCCACAACGGCGTAGTCACAGGTGGGACAAAGGCGTATCTTGACAAGGCCTTCCGGGCCACTGAGCATTATCACCATGAGATGTTGGAGCGGTCTGCAAGAGGCGAAACCGAAGGTGACATAGCCCGGGAAAAGGCTGACTGGGTCTACGCTTTTGCGCCTATAACCACCTACGAGGCCATAAGGTTCCTCTGCCGCCTCTTGGTAAAGAAGTCCCTGGAAGCTTGCGGTTCCGGATACGAAAATCCCCATGTTTCCAAGGGTGAGCCGATCAACAAGGCTGTCAATGAACGGTGGAACCGCAGGGCCTGACTCCTCCGTCATTGAAGACGGAAAAGCGGGCTTGACGCCGACAGGAAAAAGGGGGAGCCTTGATTCCATGATCGAGTTCCTCGGCATGGGTGTCGTACTGGGTTTGTATGCGGGCTTTGCCCCAGGCCCCCTCCTGACCCTTACGATCGCCGAGACTCTTCGGCATGACATCGCCTCCGGGGTGAAGGTGGCCCTGGCCCCCGTGGTCACCGATGCCCCCATAATCCTTCTGGCGGTCTTTGTCCTGTCAAAGCTTCCCGCCTTTCATACGGTTCTGGGAGTCATGTCCTTTGTGGGCGCTCTCTTTGTCTTGTACCTGGGCTACGCCAGCATACGCACAAGGGAAGTGGAGTTCAATATAGAGAAGACCAGGAGCAGATCGTTTACCAAAGGCGTCGTGGTAAACGCCCTGAACCCGCACCCGTATCTCTTCTGGTTCAGCGTTGGGGCCCCGACCATCCTCAAGTCCGTGGATCAACACAGACTGGCTCCCCTGGTTTTCGTGGGCAGCTTCTACGTCCTGCTGGTGGGGGCGAAGATTTGCCTGGCCGTTCTGGTGGGGCGCTTCAAGTCATTCCTGTCCGGAAAGCTCTACCTCTACATCATGCGGTTTCTCGGCGTCATGCTCTGTGCCCTGGCACTGGTCCTGTTTCGTGACGGCCTGAGACTGCTGGGGTTCTTGTGAACAGTCACTCAACTGGTGACTCTAAACCTTAGCCCCTATCCGCTCGAATCCGCTGACCGGGGGCATCAAACGGGGGCAGGGTGACGCACGAGGCCCGTCTTTCCCGGATCTCCCTTCGAATAACGTCCGGGTCCCCGAAATGGATGCAGTGGGCCGGACATACATTGTCCGCACAGGCGGGCAGCAGGCCGTGATCCACCCTGTGGCGGCACAGGTTGCATTTCCGGGCTGATCCCAGTTCCCGGTCCAGGACAATGGCATCATAAGGGCATTGGTCCACGCACAGCCCGCACCCGGTGCATTTTTCTTCATTCAGGACCACGATCCCGTCTTTCCTCCTGGTGACGGCCTCCTCGGGGCAGGCCTCAACGCAGTCCGGCTCGTCACAGTGCCTGCATGTATTCACCCGGTACGCAAAATCCGGTTTGCCTCCCGCCAGCCTGGGTCCGTCTTCGAAGACATGGATCAACTTGATCCCGCCGAATAACCTGTTCTCCTGCCTGCACGCTACCTCACAGGTCCTGCATCCCCAGCAGGCCGGGTAATCAATGATCAGGGCGAATCGGGCCATGTGACTCTCCTCCATCAACGTTTCTCCGGATAGATCCTGCAAAGAAGTGTCCTGACACTGGTGGCCCCCATGGCCGGGTCACAGGTCTCGTAGGCATTGTCCGTCAGGATATTTATGTTGGATTCATCCCACCCATGGCCGGGGTCCTTGTTCTCCGGAAACCACCAGCCGTGTTCGGCCGAAACTATCCTGGGATCCATGCCTTCAAAAAACCTGGCCTTCTGCCTGACCTTGCCGCGGGGAGACTCAATAATGATCCAATCCCCATCCTCAATCCTCTCCCTGGCCGCGGCCTTCGGGTGGATCTCCACCACCGGGTACGGATGCAGTTCCCGCAACCAGGGGACCTGACGGTTCTCGGTGTGGAAGAAACCGGGCAGTCGCCTGCCGGTGATCAGGATATACGGGAACTCGGAATAGAGCTCAGGGGTACTGTAAGGGCTCTCCGGGGGCTCACGGTATCGGGGAAGGGGATCGTATCCCATACCCTCGAGAACAGTGGAATAAATCTCGAATTTACGCGTGGGAGTGGAAAACCCCCTGGTCTCGTGCTTCTGGTGGAGCACCTCTCCCCGGATATAGTCCATTTCCTTGAATTCCCGCCAAGTGATTCCCTCGGGTTCCAGGATCCAGTCCAAGGCCTGCTCAAAATCGTCCCACCAGTGCTCGCCCTGCCCCACTCGGTGGGCCAGGTCATTGAGCATCTCGTGGTCCGAGCGGCATTCCCCCACCTGGACGGCCTTTCTCCTGGGCAGGATATAGCCGTGCCGTTTCCAGAAGTCCCCGATATAATCCATCTCCAGCCAGGTGGCGGCGGGCAGGACGACATCGGCCATCTCGGCCGTGGGAGTGAGAAAGAAGTCCGCCACCGCCATGAACTCCACCTTATCGAGGGCCCGGTGGACCTCTGCGGCATTGGCCCTTGTTATAAGAGGATTGGAGCTGATGAAAAAGAGCGCCTTGACCGGATAGGGCTTCTCCTCCAGGATGGCGTCCCAGACACACTTGGGGTTGATGATGGCGAAATTGCCGGCAAGACGGAAGCGCTCCCCGCCGAGCCGCTTTTCCCTCTGCGAATCCGGCAGCATCCTGTGCGCCCCGAAGTACCCGACGTTCCTGATCCCGGGCGGCTTGAAGAGCACCTGCCCCCCGGGCACATCAATATTCCCGGTGATACCCATGAGGAACATCAGCAGTCGATCATTGTCCGCACAATTGATTTGCTGCTCTATGGCCACACCCCACTGGACAGCCGCCGGCCTGGTACAGGCAAAGAGCCGCGCAGCCTCGCGGATCTTTTCTTTGGGGACCCAGGAGATCTGCTCCACCTTTTCCGGAGGATAGTCCTTGACCCTCTTCAGGAAGGGCTCCCATCCGTAGACATGCTTTTCCACGAAGTCCTTGTCGTAAAGCTCCTCCTCAATAATCACATGAAGCATCCCGAGGGCGAGAGCCGCATCCGTTCCAGGCCGCAGCGGCAGCCAGACGTCGGCCCGGGCCGCAATGCGGGTGAGCCTGGGATCGACTGCTATCAGCCTCGCCCCTGCATCCAGGGCGGCTGAGAACGGCTCTCCCTTATAACAATCCGGGTTGCTGATCACCACATTGTTGCCCCAGACCATGATGCATCTCGGGTGGTTTTCATAGTCCACAATGGGGTTGGTGCCGCATGTAAGGATGCTGGTGGCGATCCGCGGGCCGTAGCAGAAATGACCTGCGGTCAGCACATTGGGCGTGCCAAACAGGTTGGCGAAGCGGTAGATGACCGCTTCGTTGTCTCTGCCTGTGCCGTATCCCATAACCACGGATTCCGCGCCAAAGGCCTCCCTGTAGCCGCACAGCTTCTCCGCAATGATATTGAGGGCCTCGTCCCATGAGATACGCTCCCATCCGCCGCTCCCTTTCGGCCCTATTCGACGGACCGGATGCGTCAACCTATCCGGGTGATAGGCCAACTGGATGGATGCGATCCCTTTGGAGCAGAGTGTGCCGTGGTTGATGGGGCAGTCCGGATCCCCTGCTATCTTCTCGGCCCTGCCCTCCTTGAGATATATGAGCACACCGCAGCCGCCGTGGCACATGCGGCAGTGGCTCTTGACCACGTCATCATAGCCGTAGAGGGCCATCTCCTTCCGGACATTGCTGTACCTGAATTCATCCATGATTTTCGCCCTGCCCTCCATCCTGTCTTTCCTGCACAGGCTATGCTTGCCATCCCTGGGAATAAAAGTCAAATCCCTGAGATTGAGCATAAACTGAGCCCCTTCCTAAGGCGCTCGCCTCGAGGCAGCGGTGTAATAGCCGATCCAGCTATCCAGGACGAACAACTGCAAGGTCGCAGGAAGAGGCATAAACTCAGCCGGGATTGCGCCGCTTCACTCCGTATGCTACAAACACTGAGAGTTCAGTGGAGATATAGCCGAAGAGATAACAAGCGAGGCCCATATGCCTTTTGCAACAATCAGGGGATTTCGTGTCTATTACGAGGATCACGGCGAAGGAGAAACCTTGGTTCTCCTCCACCACGGCTTCGGTTGCACCCGCATGTGGGAGGAAATTTACCCGCCCCTGCTGGACCGGGGCTACCGGGTGGTGATGTATGACCGGCGTGGTTTCGGCCGATCGGAGAGGGGGGAGGACTTTGAGGCGTTCTACGTCGATCAAGGGTTCCGGGCGGCGGGCGTGCTGGAACTTGCCGGGTTAAGAGACTTCCTGGGATTAAAATCCTTTCACCTGGTGGGACAGTGCGAGGGGGGCGTCCTGGCCATCGACTATGCCCTGGACTACCCCGAGCATGTCAAATCCATCACGATTTCCAGTACACAGTGCTACAGCAAGGTGAGCATGCCGGAATTCAACCGGGAGAAGTTCCCCAAGACCTTCCGGGAGATGGACCCGGACATGCGGAAAAAGCTCAACGAATGGCATGGAGAAGAATATGCCGGGCCTTTCTTCGACCTCTTCCGCATTCGCGGCGGGTCTTACGGTACCGGCTTCTTTGACCTTCGGCCGCTCCTCCCTTCAGTCTCCTGCCCCGGCCTGGTGATCTACCCGGACAGGAGCTCCCTCTTCGATGTGGAGCAGGGTGTGGCCTTTTATCGTCTCCTGCCAAGAGGAGAGCTGGCCGTTTTCCCCAAGTGCGGGCACAACACCTACGACCAGAGGCCGGCGGAATATGTGCAGGCCGTACTGGCTTTTCTGGACAGGCACAGCGGACAGGACAGGGCCTCCGAGCCTCCCCGGCTGGACGCCACCTGCGTCCACTGAAACAGCTTAGCAGCCGCCCGCCATTCTCATTACTGTTCGCCGTCCACATAACCGGGATCGGGGAGTTCGGCGTCCATTCTCATATATGGGCCTTGGGGCGTGAAAGTATATTCCCGGCCCATGACCTCGAAACGCGGAGCATACTCGAATACCGCATCTTTTTCGCAGGCCAGGGAGATGCGTTCCAGGATGGCGGATACAATGGCCCCTATCAGCTGGAGGTCCCGTGCGACCAAGTGGGCGGGGATCAGAATCTCGGGAAGATCGAAGTTGATTCGGAGGCCGGACGTGGCAAACCCGTTTTCATCGGGAATATATACCAGATCTATGTTCTGATCGGGGTTGTCCCGGTTGTTGATAGATCCTATCACCTGGGGCGGTACGTTCCCGCTGGTATTGCTTGTCATGATAACAACTCCTTGTCTTTCATCGTGACATCCCTTATCACACCCTGCTCAATCGAGGTCAAGGCCCCATTTCCCCAAGTCTCAGGGGCTGGATTCCAAAGGCATGTCTTGCAAGGAAACACTATTTCCTGTAATGGTCTTTCCTGTTTACCCACCGGGCTGAAACCCGTTCCGGCATGAAAGCGTTTCATGGATGGGACACGACCCGGTCTCGCGAATTACCATTTTCCGGCTGTTTGAACACCATGGCACACGATTCCTCATCCGTCCAAGCGATTCAAGACCTGATACAATCCGGTGCCGGTCCCCTTGAAATCGTGGGAACAAGCGGTTCAGCCAGAAGCTATCTGCTCTCGCGCATTTTTCCAGACGTCCGCATTCCCTGCCTGGTGATAGCGCCCACCGCGGCCCATGCCCGCAGGCTCTATCGGGAGCTGGCCTTTTTTCTCCCGGAAGCCCTGAGCTCCGGTCAGCCCGCCGAACGCAGGCTATATGATTTTCCGGTCTACGACATCTCGCCGCTTTCAGGCCTGAGCCCGCACCGGGATGTGGTAACCCGCCGGATTCAGGCCCTTTATGCACTCACAGAGCTTTCCAACCCCGTGGTGATAACCTCATGCGAGGCGGCTGCCGTCCGCGTTATGCCCAAACCCGCCCTCATCGGCGCGCTGGATTACATGGAGGAGGGCGAAGAGGTGGGGCGGGACCGGCTGATCCGCAGACTTCACGATTGCGGATACTTGAGGACCTCTCTTGTGGAAGAGCGGGGGGATTACGCGGTTCGCGGCGGCGTTGTTGACGTATTCCCTCCTTTGATGAGTGAGCCGGTCCGGCTGGAGTTCTGGGGAGACCATCTGGAATCCATTCGTTGTTTCGACCCTCTCTCCCAACGGTCCACGACTTCCCTCAAGGAGCTGGTCCTGCTTCCGGCCTCGGAGGTCCTTTTTGACAAGGCCTCTGTGGAGAGGGCAAGATCCATGGGGAGGCTACCTCCCGAAATCAAGGAGGGGGGCGGGTTTTCCGGACAGGAGGCCTGGCTCAACCACTTTTATGAACGGCCCGGGACTCTCTTTGAATACCTGCCGGAAAAGGGTCTCCTGTTTCGCATTGACCCCGAGAGAATCGACTCAGAGTTGATTCGATTCCGGGATAAGTTTCTTCGAGACGCCGAGAGATACCGTAGCGACGCCGAGGAGCGGGAGCAACCGTTTCCGGAAATAAACGGACTCCTGATAGAGCCTGAGACAGCTCTGGATCAAATGGCAAAGGCCGGGCCGATTGACTTATGCGAGATACCTCTTAAAGGTCAGGACCCAAGCGCCCGAACTGTAACCCTGGAGAACGTAACGCCTGTCGAGGACAGCCTGGACCTGCGAATGGAGGGCAAGGGAAGGGTCTCTTTGGCGCCTCTGGCCGAACGGATAGAAGAATGGCTGGAGTACGGATCACGGGTGGTCCTGGTCTCGCGCACCGAACAACAGGCTGGCAGGCTTCAGGAAATCCTGGCCAACTACGGACTCGATACGGATGGTATAGTCACCTGCTGGCAGGAGGTCCCGCCGGGATCCGGCGTGACACTATGCCTGGGGGCGCTCACCAGAGGATTTGCGTGGCCCGGCCTCGGCCTTCACGTGGTGAGCGAGGACGAGATCTTCGGTCCAAAGCGCTCGCGGGGCTCCCGCCGCAAGCAGGCCGCCGGGGTGGAGGGCCTGAACTGGACGTCGTTCAGCCAACTTCAGGTCGGAGACCCGGTTGTCCACGAAGAGCACGGAATAGGCCTCTACGGGGGCCTCAAGAAAATGGAGGTGGCCGGAAAGGCCAATGATTTTGTCATTGTGGAATACGAGGGGGCCGATCGTCTGTATGTCCCGGCGGATCGCATCAGCATTCTCCAGAAGTACATCGGGGCGGACGAGAAGACCCCTAAGCTGGACCGGATGGGCGGGCGTTCATGGGACGTTGCCAAGAGGCGGGCACGAAAATCCGTAAGGGAGATCGCTCGTCAGCTTGTGGAGATTTACGCCCTTCGCAGTTTCCGGACGGGACATGCCTTCGGGCCTCCCGACAACACCTTCCGGGAGTTCGAGGCGACCTTCGAGCACGAAGAGACCCCCGATCAGGCCGCGGCCATCGACAACGTTCTCGACGACTTGGAGAGCGACCGCCCGATGGACCGGCTTATCTGCGGGGATGTGGGGTTCGGCAAAACCGAGGTGGCCTTGCGCGCGGCCTTCAAGGTGGTGAGCGAAGGCAAGCAGGTCGCCATGCTCGTGCCCACCACTGTTCTGGCCGAACAGCACTTCGAGACCTTCCGGCGTCGAATGGAACCATACGGAGTTGTTGTCTCTGTCCTGAGCCGGTTCAAGAGCCGGGCCGAGCAGCGCGAACTGGCGGCCCGCGCCCGATCAGGCAAGGTCGACGTACTCATCGGAACCCATCGACTCCTTCAGAAGGATGTCGGATTCCGTGACCTGGGCCTCCTGATCGTGGACGAGGAACAGCGTTTCGGCGTAAAGCAAAAGGAGGTCCTCAAGAAGTACCGGGCACTGGTGGACGTCTTGTCCCTGACCGCCACACCTATTCCAAGGACCCTCCATCTCTCTCTTATGGGGGTCAGGGACCTGAGCGTTATAGAGACGCCGCCGGAGGATCGGCAGGCAATCAGGACATACATCGTCCCATATGACGAGGCCACAATAATCCATGCCGTGGAACACGAACTGGAGCGGGGCGGCCAGGTTTTTTTCGTACACAACCGCGTCCGGACCATTGACCAGATAACCGCCCGGCTCCGCGAGATCCTGCCTAATGCCCGAATCGGCATGGCTCACGGGCAGATGAAGCAGGGCGGCCTCGAAAATACAATGATGGAGTTTCTGAGAAAGGAAATTGATGTCCTTGTGTGCACCACCATTATCGAATCAGGTCTGGACATACCGTCGGCCAACACCATAATCCTTCACCAAGCCGACAGGTTCGGCCTGGCCCAGGTCTATCAGCTCAGGGGACGCGTGGGACGATCCAGCGAGACCGCCTATGCCTATCTCCTGCTCTCCGACACATCCACCATGACGCGCGAGGCGGTCAAGCGTCTCAAGGCCTTAATGGACTTCTCACAACTAGGGGCCGGGCTTCAACTGGCCCTGCACGACCTCAAGATCAGAGGCGGAGGAAACATTCTCGGCTTCAGCCAATCCGGGCACATTGCGGCAGTTGGATATGAGCTTTACATCCGCCTCATTGAGGAAACGGTTTCCGAACTCAAGGGCGAAGAGTGGCGGGAAGAGATAAACCCTGAAATCCACGTAAATCTCTCGGCGTATCTCCCCGACACCTATGTGTCGGATCCGGACGTACGCCTCAATCTCTACCGACGCATGTCATCTCTCAAGGAGAACGAAGAACTGGAATCTCTCCGCGATGAAATCGCGGATCGATTCGGTCCGCTCCCGAGAGAGGTCTTGCATCTCCTACGCATCATGTCCGTTCGACTCATGATGAAACACCTGCGCGCAACGCGACTGGATGTAACCCGGGAGGCCCTGATCCTGACCTTCGCCCCGGACACTGACGCGGATGCCGGTACGATCGTGAAAATGGTTGAGTCCGATCCGGGTAAATACAGCCTCTCATCCGGGAACAGGCTGCGGGTCCGTCCGGCCTCTCCCGGGCCGCTGGATTCCCTTGACGAGATTCTCCCCCTGCTCCAAAGGCTCGCTCCGGAGCACCCCGGCTGAGCCCCACAGGCCTCTCACAAGCGGCCGCCTCCGGCCCCAAAACCCCTTGATTTCAAGATGTTGGACGGCATTAATGCACTCAGATTGTACTTGCATTTTCCAGGACAACTGTTAAGGTGAAAGTTCGTAATTTTTCCTCGTCCCCGGGACGGGGTGTTGAAGTGGACCGAGACCGGTTCAAGCCCGCCGCCCTGAGCCGCGGTAAAATTTGCGGCGGAGGTGTATTTCAGGCCCTGCCATGATCAAACGCGCCGTCTGGTGTCTCCTTTTTCTTTTATTCTTCTCTCATGCCGCCTGTGATCTGTTGACACCTGCGCAGGACCTGGTGGCGATTCGCGTCGGGGAAAAAAGCATCACTCTGAACGCGTTCCGCAGAGACCTTGAACGTATCAGCATGGAGATGGATTTAAACACCGATGAAATCCGGCCCGTGTTAGACCTGCTCGTTGAGCGGCTTTCGGAACGCTATGTGATCATGGCCCATGGGGAAGATCTCGGGATCACGGTTAAAGATCGCGAACTGGAAGATGCTGTCAGGAAAATCAAGGCCGATTATCCGTCCGAAAAAGAATTTCATGACATGCTGCTCAAGCGATATGTGGACTTGGACGTATGGACAGAGCAGCTGAGGGAGCAAATGCTGGTAGAAAAAATCATTGCAAAAGGCCTGGAACAGGTTGAACCCGTAACCTTTGATGAAATACAGGAAGAGTATGATAAAAATCGAGATTCATATAGACATACAGCCATGATAAAGTTTCAACAAATCATTACAAGAAATAGTAAAGAGGCTCGCAGCATCCTTGAAATGGTAAAAAAGGGAGAAAATTTAGCCACATTAGTCGCGGATACGCCCGAACGATTTGAAACGGCAGTGGGCATACCGGAGAGATGGACCGCTGAAGATGAGATGGACGAGACCCTTTCCGGGGCCCTTTTCTCCCTTCCCGTCGGGTTGGCGTCCACTCCCCTGAAGACCCCATACGGATACCATGTGGTGGAAGTGACCGCCAAACGGCCCGCAGGAGTCAAGAGCCTCCCCGAGGTAATGGAACAAATCGAGGAGAGACTCCTGTCCGAGAAACAGGAGTTATTCTTCAGCGACTGGATCGAAACCTTAAAATCCCTTTATCCCATCAAGGTGGACCGCGACGTCCTTGACAAACTGGAGATCAGATAAATGACCCTTAAGCTTTCAGCCTGCATGCTCTTTGCCTGTCTCGCGGTGTTCGCGGCTGCAGCAGCACCGGGCGTTCACGCACAGAAGGAAAACCGCATTGTTGCTTTTGTTAACGACGATGTAATCACCTTACATGAACTCCACAATAAAATTAGAGAAATGACAGGATTTGATGCTAACTTGCTCCGCGAAAGGAACCCCCGGCAGTACCATGACACCCGGCGCATGGTTCTCGAGCGGTTGATTGAAGACCGCATAGCCCTGGAGAAAATTCGAGAAATGGGAATCCGGGTCGGGGAAGGTGAAGTGGACGCGGCAATCGAACGTATAAAGAGGGATAACCGCCGGACCGACGATGAGTTCGAATCAATGTTGAAGAACCAGGGCCTCACCCGGGAGGAGTATCGAAAAAAAATTAAGGAGGAGATCCAGCAACGTATGCTTGTGGACTATGAGGTCAAGTCGCGTATAATTATCCGCGATGAGGATATCGAGGCCTATTACGAGGAAAACAAGGATCAGTTCCAACGTAAGCCGGGGATCGAGCTCGCCACAATTTTTCTGCTCAGCAAGAATCCGAACGATTCCCAAGCGGTCGCAGAGCTTGAAAAGAAGGGTGCCGAGCTTCTCGAGAAACTCAGAAACGGAGCGGATTTCGCCCGAATGGCCAAGGCGCATTCGAACGGCCCGGCCGCGGATGAGGGCGGTTATCTCGGCCGGTTCAACCCGGACCAACTGGAGCCCGAGGTCCGTCAGGTCATCGAGAATACGCCGGAGGGGGGGATCAGCGATCTCATAATCAAACCTAACGGCATCCAGATCATCAAGGTCCTTGACAAGGGCGGCACCGGCGTTGTCCCCCTGGAAAGAGCTCGGGACGCCATACACCGGATTCTTTTCAACGAAGAAATCGAGCGACGCTATGAAAAGTGGATTGGGGAACTCAAGGAACAGGCCTACACCAAAATCCTTATTGAATAGCGGCTTGTGTAAATGAAATGACTTTTCTCTCACAAAGGAGACAAGAAGCTGATTGAAACTATTACCCTTTTTGTCTTTGTGATAATGCAAAAAATTCTTTATGTATGCATCAGTGGAAGCGGAATTTAAACAGATAGTATATATTAGTCCTGATTATTTTTTCTCGGCGTCTTTGCGTCTCTGCACGAGATAAAAGGTTTTTAGAAATCCATCGCTAATCCGGTTAGAGGAAACACGAAAGCACCCATGGAGGAATTAAATCGTAAAACCGGGCAGACCGGAGACAAGGCGGAACGTGAGGGTCCCGGAATGTTGGGCCCCGGTTCGCTTCTGAGGGAGGAGAGGCGTAACCGAAGCATGGACATCAGCCAGGTGGCCGAGGCAACCCGGCTTCGCGAACACATTATCCTGGCCATTGAACGGGAAAAGTGGGACGAGCTTCCTCCGCCGGTATTCGTAAGGGGATTCATCCGTTCCTATGCGTGGGTTCTGGGACTGGACGAGCAACGGGTCCTCGATCTTTACAACAAAATAAGCCTTGCACAAACAGCGGAGCCAAAACCCCTTCTCAAACCGGAAAAGCACCGGCGTGGCCCTCTGATTATCCTGCTCCTTGTATTGGGGATCCTGGCGGGGGGCCTTCTTTATCTCTGGCAGGGAAACCAGGTGTCCGATTGGTCGTCCACATCGTCCGAATCACCTGAGCCTGTCGTGGAAAGATCCAAAATCCCCCCGAGAATCACGGACGGGGACGAATCGGAGGAATCGCTCGAGCCCCCGCCGGAGGAGGCGCCCTACGAACCAGAAGAGCCCCCGCCGGAAGAAACAATTATTGTACCGCAGGAAGGGGAGAACTTCATTCCCGAACAAGGGCCCTTGCCAGCCGGCATGGACTCCTATCCCGATCCGGTGATTCCGGAACAGGCCCCTTCCGAGGAAGTGAATACCCTGGAAATCCAGGTACACGATAAGACCTGGCTTCAGATATCCATTGATGGGGGTGAGCCTAAGTCATTCATTTTCCAGCCGGGAAGCCGCCCAGGATGGAAGGACGGCAGCGAGTTCGACCTGTTGATCGGAAATGCCGGAGGTATTAATGTGATCTACGAAGGAAAGACCTTGATGCGTGACATCGGGAAGCCCGGAGAGGTTGTCAGGCTGAGGCTTCCACAAGACCTGGAATCGCGTGATCGAGGTGAACAGTGAAAACCGTGTTCGACGAGTTGGAAGAAAGAGGGTTCGCAGAACAGACCACGGACCATGACGCGGTTCGGAGCCTGTTAGAAGAGCCAACCACCTGTTACATAGGTTTCGACCCTACGGCCAGGAGCCTTCACCTGGGAAGCCTGGTCCCCATCATGTCGCTGGCTCACATGCAGCGGGCCGGCCATCGACCAATCGCCCTGGTGGGCGGAGGAACCGCACTTGTAGGGGACCCCAGTGGAAAAACGGAAATGCGGCGAATCATGACCCGGAAAGAGATTGATGATAACGCCGAAGGCAT
>CAZEIA010000035.1:15885-22834 GCA_964512335.1 uncultured Desulfobacterales bacterium | reverse complement strand
CCCCCCGGGCAGAGGCTGCACACGCTCCTGTCGTGGTTGAACCGGCCCCTCTCGGGAACCGGGACCCATGGCCAATTCTGTGTCCAGATGGCTATGTCGTCCATCATTTTCCACGGAAGCGGGGTAATGTGGATACCGGCGGCCCCGCCGGCGAGCAACTGGATGAAATTCCTTCTGGTTATCTCCATGGCTCTCTTCCCCTTATTTGTGGCAGACGAAGCAGGCGTTGTTTTCCTCGTGACCCATCTCCGTGTGGCACTCGGCGCAGTCGGACATCTTCATCCGGTCCCAGGTATCGGTCTTGAAGCCGGCAATGTTCCGGCCCCAGATATCGATGCTGTACCCGGTGAGGCGGTTCTCTTTATAGACCGGCAGCTTTTCGGATTGCCCGTGATCGCCGTGACAGACCCTGCAATCCATTTCCCCCATCTTGACATGGGCGATATGGGAGAAGTACACGCACTCCGGCTGCCTGGAGTAGATCAGCCAGGGGACCTCCCTGTCTTCGGCCACATACTGCTCCAGATAGATCATTTCGTCCTCGGAGTCCCCCATGGGATAATCAGGGTCGTCGTGGCACATGGTGCAGGTATCCGGCTCCGGGATCCCCGCAAATGTCCCGTCATCGCGGAAGTAGTGACAGTAAAGGCACATATCCTGCTCTGTCTCCCCTTCGATGCCGATGTCCGGATCCATGTGGATTGCGTGGTTGAAGTTGAAAGGCTGTTCCTGGCTGGAGTAGAGGACCATGGGGAAGATCACCCATCCTACGATGAGGGCGGGGACGAGTCCGGCCATGAAAAAAAGCCAGCCCTTCAACGAAAACGGCGGGAGGAAGGTGGTGTTCAGCAGCTCGTCCCAGTCGCGCGAGCCGCCCTTGGAGCTCTTCCCGGAGGCATTCGATTGGTTTTCCATAAGAATCAACCCTCTTCCTGGTGAATGGAACGAACGTTACCCGAAAGGCCAACAATTGCTCTGCGTATTTATCCCCTGCCCGTGTCTTTGTCAAGGAAAAACAGGCGCTAAAGGGGCGGTAAAATCCGCGCAAATCAAGATGTTTAGGGCACTTACAAGGAAAGAGGCTTATTGGCCTGGACAGTCTCTGAAAAAATCACAACTGGTTGGGAGAACTTAAGGATACAGGCGGGCGCAAACGCCGCGCCCGCCTGTGAGTGGCTTACTTGTGAAACTTGAACGAGGTGAATTTCTTAAGGCGTTTCCTGCGCCTCTTGGCCGCCTTTGCCTGTTTCTTTTTCCTGGCAACGCTGGGCTTGTCATAGAACCGCCGTTCCTTGATCTCAGAGAAAAAGCCTTCCTTGGTCAACTTCTTTTTAAGGTCCTTGATGGCCTTTTCGATCTGGTTGTTCTGTACCATTACTTTCATATGCTATCCCTCTTTCGGGTGTTTAACATACACTTTCTGTCTCAGGAACGCTCCGCAGCAGCTCCACAGGTACTCATCATGAGGCGGCCGTTGAGCCGAAATCCGCCTCCACGGGCCTCTGCGCAGTTACCGCCCGGTTTCCATTAGAAACAGGTCGGGCACCGGCCTTCGATCATGGAGGAGGTAAATTTTAATCAGGGCCGGTGCATGAGGGGACGGTCCCGCCGGGGTATCGGCCTTTTTGGCCTTTCCGGCGGACGAATAACCCGCTTGATTGAATGCAAGGAACATCACCCCCTTTGCCTGCCCGCACAGACCGGCCGGCCGCCTTCCGCGGTCATCGGATCTTCCCGGGGCAAGGAGCCCGGCGGCTCTCAAGAGACCCGGCCGGACACCCAAATGACTTGGCGTGGAAAAACCTACAAACTATATGAATCCGAAATCATTTGTCAACTGGTTTTCCTTCACCACCGGACAGCACCAAGAATTATCACCTCCACCTACACATTCCTCCTCGTCAACCCGGCCACTGCCTCCACATGAAAGGTGTGCGGAAACAGATCCACCGGTTGAACCTCCAGGACATCGTAAGCGACGCTCATTTCAGCCAGGTCACGGGCCAGGGTGGCGGGATTGCAGGACACGTACACCACGCGGTCGCACCCGAGCCCCAGGACGGCGGCCAGGACGTCCTTGTGCATCCCGGCCCTGGGCGGATCGATTATCACCACGTCCGGCCGCTCATTGAGGCCGCTCAGGGTCTCCCTGACATCGCCGGCTATGAACCGGCAGTTCTCCACGTTGTTGAGGGAGCGGTTCTTCTCGGCATCTTCAACAGCGCTGATCACCATCTCCATACCGATAACCTGTCTTGCACGCCCGGAGAGAAGTATGGAAATGGTTCCGGTTCCGCAGTATAGATCCAGGACGTTCTCCCGCCCGGTGAGCCCTGCGTAGTCAGCCACAACGCCGTACAGGGTTTCGGCCCCTTTGGTGTTCGTCTGAAAAAAAGAGTTGGCCGATATACGAAAGGTGTACGCCCCGAGTTTATCCTCGAGCACACCGTCGCCGGCCAGTATATGTTCCCGTTCACCTACGGCGATAGCGGCCTTTCGCATATTTACGTTGTTGACCACGGTTCGAATCCTTGGGAACCGGGCCCGCAGGTCCCCGGCCAGGGGTTCCAAGGCCTCGGGACGGTCCTCCGCGGTCACCAGGTTCACCAGCCACTCGTCCCGGGCCACGGAGTATCGAAGGGTCACAAACCGCCAGAAACCCTCATGGCTCTTTATGCCGTAAACGGGAAGCCCGCTTTGACGGGCCTCTTCCCGAATTTCGGCCAGGATGGCGTTTCCAAGGGGCGCCTGAATCAGGCACGCATCCACGTCAATGATCTTGTTGAAGGTTCCGGGAACATGAAGTCCCAGGGCCATTCCCTGCTCCACGTCCTCACGCCCCAGTTCCTCGGGAAGGAGCCACCGGCGCTCCGCAAAGGAGAACTCCATCTTGTTGCGATACCCGAACACCGGGTCCGAGGGGATTGTATCTTGGACAGGCACTCCCCTCAGGCCTCCGATCCGCTCCAATGCCTCCACCACGTGGTCCCGCTTGTATTCGAGCTGCCTGCCATAGGCCACGTGCTGCCACTGGCAGCCCCCGCAGACACCTGCATATGTGCAAGGGGCGGGCACCCGGTCGGGCGAAGGCTCCAGGACCTCTATAACCGCAGCCTCGGCATACCCCTTTTTCTTCCGATACACCCTGGCAATGACCCGGTCCCCGGGGACCCCTCCCCTGACGAACACCACAAAGCCGTCCTTACGGGCCACGCCCGCGCCCCCGTGCGCGGTGCGGTCGATGAACAGCTCGATTTCCTGTGCCTTTTTGACGCCCATGATGGAAGATCGGCCCAATCCCGCCCGGGAGGACCTTTATGCCCCTTTCGCGCTTTATCAGCCTGAAGACCAAGCATAAGATCCCGTCAAGGTCCAAGTCCAGGGAAAACCGGGATAATGCCTGATGGCAAACTCCTGCCGCCTGTAAACCATCTTTACAGATGGCAACTTTGTTTATACCACCAAGCTGCCCGGCAAATAAAATAAGCTCTAATATCAGTATATTAACACACAACAGGCCTTTGGCACGGGTCTTGCTATAATTCGTGTCGGTGTATTTATCCCGAACTGTGTCCCTGTACCCGCACCTTCGGCTCCATCCACAAGGAGACACCATTGAAACGAGAATCCGGTTTCACTTTCATAGAGCTCCTGGTCACCATCGCGATCCTCGGGATCCTGGCCGGGGTCGCCATCCCCACCTTTGCCGTGTGGCTGCCCAATTACCGGCTCAAGGGCGCGGCCATGGACATCTACTCCAACTTCCAGCGCACCAAGATGGAGGCGATACGCCGCAACGAGACCGTGGTGATCCGCTTTGACGTTGTCAACGACTCCTATGAGGTCTTTGTTGATAACGGTTCCGGAGCAGGCGGCGCGTCCCTGGACGGCGTTCGCAACGGCACAGAACCCCTTTTGAGCCAGGCTTCCATGCCTGAAGACGTCCAGATTCAAAGCGCCGGCTTCTCCGGCAGTCCCGCATACGGGTACACATCCCGGGGACTGTCCTGGAACTCCCGGTTCGGCAATGTGGAGATCAAAAACAACAAAAACCGGAGCTATAAGCTGGTCCTTTCGTCTGCAGGAAATATCCGGATTGATTGATACCCGACGGAGGTGGAACGTGGAAATGATCGGAGCATGCGCACACCGGCCCCGCCGGACACACGAGCAGGGTTTCACCCTTACTGAACTCCTGGTGGCCATGGTCCTGGCCGGCATTGTAATGGCCAGCCTGTATTCGGCCCACATTACCCAGCAGCGGGCTTACAAGACCACCGAGGATGTGACCGTGGCGCAGCAGAACCTTCGCTCAGCCATGTACTTTTTGGAAAAGGACCTGCGAATGGCCGGGTACGACCCGAAGGATGCAGGCGGATTCGGGTTCATAGACATCACCTCAAGCACCCAGGAAAGCGTCAAATTCACCCTGGACAAGGATGAGGACGGTGTCCTGAGCGGCGTAAGCGAATATATAGCTTACGATTTCAATGCGGCGGATAATACCCTGCGAAGGGACGCAGGCAGCGGGAACGGCTCCCAGCCCATAGCCTCGGAAATAAGCGGCGTCACTTTCGTTTTCTATACATCAGGAGGCGTCATCACCTCCAACCCCTCCGCCATCAGATCCGTTGAGATCTCAATGCGGGCGCAACGCGGAGGACATTCCCGTGATCTTCAAACGCAAATATTGTGCAGAAACATGGGGCTCTAGACTCTAAAACACAAGGAAGACCATGGACAAAGAGCCGGGAAAGCAGGCAAAGGACCTCTCCAGGGAATCGGGAGATCGTGTCCTTGTGGAGATGTCGGGGTTTCGCAACCTTATCAGCGATGGTGTCATGGCCGACATGTCGGAACGATGCAGAAAACTCGATCGCATGCTGGGAGGCCTGATCAAGTCCAGGGTCACAATCCAGTGAACCAAGCGGAGAATCGATTATGGATACGAACATCCAAGAGATACCCGAACACATAAACAGGCATTCCCAGTCCGGCTTCAACCTCATCGAGGTCATGGTGGCCCTGGGCATACTGGCCTTCGGCATACTGGCCATAGCGTCCATGCAGGAGACATCCCTGTTGGGCACTTCCAGGGCATACAGCCTGACCGACGGCACCACGGTTGCCATGGACCAGATAGAGCGCCTCACATCCATGGCATTCACCAACCCCGATCTCAACGAAGGCAGTCATGGCCCCGTGACCACCGGGCGATTCGAGACGGCCTGGGAAGTAGACCATTACGCCACTGACCGGATAAAGAAGATCACACTTACCGTCACCTGGCGAGAGGCCGGAGGCGCGCAAAAGAGCACCACTCTCACCTCCATAAAGAACAGGATCTAGCAAGCAGGGCATTTTTTAAGCACATAGCATACTCAGAAACGCCTTGAACGAGGAATTACATGAAAATCAAAGGTCAACTCACAGCAGCCGACCCCCGGGAGAGGGGATCCGTCGTGGTTATCGCGCTGGTCCTGCTGGTGCTCCTGACGATCATAGGCATTTCAGCCTCCAGGACCACTGAAATCGAGATCATGATCGCGGGCAACGAAAGGGTCGCCAAGCAGAACTTCTACGTGGCCGAGGGCGCCACCATGCAGGCGGCCCAGATCCTGGAACTCACGGACCTGGAGTACACCCCCCCAGGCTGGCTAATGGACGAGTACAACAAAAACACTTCCGGCGTTGAACTGCCCGCCGCATCCTACAGCAAAATATCCGAACACATCCACGAGGACGAGAACTGGACCGACGACTTTTCACAACAGCTCACCACTTCGGGGCTGCCCGGCGAGGCCCGTGTGCTTACCCTTTCCAAGGGTATAGTTCCCACGTCTTCCTGGAAGATGACCAGCTCCAAGGTCTACGAGTACGAGGTCTACGGACGAAGCCAGCTCCATAGAGGCGAGGGCCTCGTTTCCGTTGGGTATCGAAAGGCTTATTAGGGCAAGGCGGAATTATCCACGTCGGCCTTTTGCTTTCAACCAATCCCGAGAACATCACTTTTGTGGAGATTGTCTGATGATAACCAGAGAGCGGGCCACCAAGAAGGGTCCACATAAGGGCAATAAAAAGTCTCATAGCCTCATACTTATGTCCTTTATTATTTCCGTTTGCTTCTTCTTGCTCCTGATTTGTCATGGCCTTGCCGCTGGAGCGACCGTTGAATTCAGTGCTGCCACTGCAGGCGGCCCGGAGGGCGATGGCAACATTCACGTGCCAAAGCTCCTAATTGATGGAAGCCTTGGTGATCCCAGAAGTATAAGGGTTGCTGTCATCGGAGGATCAGCAACGCAAGATGATGATTTTACAAACATAAGCGATATCAATATCCCCGCAGGCGAATACCACGGCACTTTAGCGACTGCTGTCGATATCGACCTCTCCATAAATAACGACAGCATAGTAGAGGGCGATGAGACGATCGAGTTAGAACTCCGTGACCCGCAGGGAGACTTATCTCTTGGTGACGCGAGCGGCGACGGTAATACTTGGTCTACTCACACTTACACAATTGAAAACGACGACACGGCCGAGTTCACCGTAGAGGACGTGTCCCAGGCGGAGAATGCGGGGGACATGACATTCACCGTCACTCTCTCCCATGCGGTACAGGGTGGAGTGAACGTAAACTATGAAACCTCTGACGGGACAGCCACGGTCGCCGACTCCGATTACACCGCCGCAAATGGCACTCTCAGCTTTACCGGAAATGCCGGCGAAACACAGACATTCGATGTTAACATCACAGGAGACACCAAGGTCGAAGCGGATGAAACATTCACCGTGTCTCTAAGCAATGTCGCCCCGCAGGGCGCGGGCGTTGCTTCAGGCGACATCGATGGATCTGACACCGCCACAGGAACCATCGAAAACGACGATTACGCCGCATTCACAGTGGCTGACGTCTCGCAGGCTGAGAATACCGGAGACATGACATTCA
>CAZEIA010000035.1:0-15785 GCA_964512335.1 uncultured Desulfobacterales bacterium | reverse complement strand
GCATTCACAGTGGCTGACGTCTCGCAGGCTGAGAATACCGGAGACATGACATTCACCGTGACCCTCGATGCCGCTGTACAGGGCGGGGTCCATGTTAACTACGCCACGGCCGACGGAACCGCCACCCTTGCCGACAATGATTACACCGCTGCAACCGGCACCCTGGAATTCGACGGAGATGCCGGAGAGACAAAGACGTTCGATGTAACCATAATCGGAGACGACAAGGTCGAAGCGGATGAGGCTTTCACCGTGTCTCTCAACACTGTCGCACCTCAGGGTGCAGGTGTTGACGCAGCCTTCATAGACGAATCCGACACCGCCACCGGAACCATCCTGAACGACGACTACACACTCACCATTACTGAGATCATAGGGGATGGCAAGGTTACCAGCTCACCAGGAGCCATAGATTGCCCTGGAACCTGTAACGATAGTTTCAATGAACTGACAAACGTCACACTCATGCCTATTCCTGAATCTGGCAATGCCTTCAGCGGGTGGTCGGGAGACATCAGCGGGACCTCAAACCCCTACGTCCTAACCATGGACGGGCATAAAAGCGTAACGGCCCACTTTACTGCTAACCAGGAATGCGTTGCCATTAATCAGGAGGCTTCCGGTTACGAATGGACATCCATAGGCACTTATAACTTCGCTGCAGGCGCCGGCTCCTACGTAACGCTGGAGAACAAGGGGGACGGCAGCGTAAGCTTCGATGCGATTCGGTTCACCCGAACAAGCGGCGGGGATGTCGTTACCATTGACAGTGAGGATCCAGAAGCCGTTTATGATCCCAATGCAGACTGGTTGGAGTATTCGGACGCGAACTGTGAGGGAGGCAGCTACCGCCGAACCTATGAGGAAGGAGACATTGTAACCCTAACACCCGATCTTGCAGGTGGGACCTATAACGTCGAAGTCAAGTGGCGTCACTACAACGGACGTGACCGAACCGCAAAATACTGTGTTTATAATTACGCAGGGCATTTGATTGAAGCCAGCAGGGGCGGAAACGGGACCCTGGAATACACCATCGATGGTGGGGCCGCTCAGCCCCTTGATATCGGTTCCACCCGGTTTCCCGTTGAAACGGAGAGTGACGTCATCTTCACCTTTGAAGCGGACGACAACTACATAATTGACTATGTATATGTTGACGGGGAAATCCTGACGGAGCTGGCTGGTGAAAAGGGCCCCCAAACTTATACATTCGAATCCATGGCCATGGACCACAGCATTGAGGTGGGCTTCTCCGTTGGTGAGGAGAACATGTCCTGCATCCCGGTGGACCAGCAGGAGTCAGGGTATTCGTGGACATCTCTTGGAACATTCCGGTTTCCGGGCGGAGACGGGGCATATGTAACGCTCACGCACAAAGGAGACGGGACCGTCAGTCACGACGCGGTCAAGTTCTCGCCCGTTGGGGGCGGGAGTGACATCATCATAGACGACCTGGGCGCGGGAAGCGTCTTCAGCCAGCTCGGCGGCGGCAATGACTGGGAAAGCCGGGAAGACAACAATTGCTATGATAATAACTACCATTTCACCAATTTAGAGGGTGCCAGTGTGGAGATCCGGCCCAACCTGCCGACGGCGGGCGAATACGAGGTCTGGGTCCGGTGGAGGGCCTATAGCACCCGAGACCGAACGGCGCAGTACTGTATCCATGATCACATGGGCCGGATCATTCTGGCCACGGCCGGGGCCAACGGCGTGCTTTTCGCAGTGGACCCGGACTCCGGAGCAACAGTTGCGACTGTGGAGAGCAATACCTCGCAGGTGATCAACGTACTCACCGGCTCCAACCTGAAGTTAGTTGCGGTACCTGACGGTGACTATGTAAACCAGGAATTCATAGTGGACGGGGTGCCCTCAGGCGTCATGGGCACCTACACCTTCACCAATATCCAGTCCTCGCGCACCATTGAGGCATATTTCAACGACCACGGGGAATCCTGTGACTATGCCACCCCTATTGAGTGCAACAGCTTCATTGACGGCACCCTCACCCCTGCCGGGGATGCGGACTACTTCGAGATCGAATTTCCCGGATCCGGGCGATACACCTTTTACACGGAGGGCACCACGGACACCAAGGGCCGGCTCCTGGACACTTTCTGCACCCCGATCACAACGGACGACGACAGCGGAGAAGGGACCAATTTCAATATAAGCGAGGACCTGGATGCGGGTACTTACTACATAGAAGTCACCCATGCTGACCCCGAAGGGATCGGCGATTACACCCTTAACGTGGTGTGCGAACACGTGATCCGTGCCACGGCACGATCAGGCGGAGCCATTACTCCGGAAGGGGAGTTTGTGGTGGCCAGGGGTTCTGGCATGTCCTTCACAATTGACCCCGACTCTGGCAACACCATCTATCAGGTTACGGTGGACGGTGTCTCGGTGGGCCCAGTGAGTACTTACAGCTTCAGCAACGTGACCGAAAACCACACCATCGAGGCCGTCTTCTCCCTTCCCCCGGGCACGTGCAACGACATCTCGGACATGCCCCTGGACGCACTGACCCGGGGTGTGCCGCCCATTATCATGTTCGCCATGGACGATTCGGGCAGCATGGACTGGGAGTTCATGACCCCGGAAGGGGACGGAGTCTTTGCAAACAAGCGTTTCGTCTTTGACAACCCTGGCGACAACGTCTACTCGGACTCCTATATCCTGAGCGGTGCTCTGCGGTTCAGGTGGAAGAGCCAGTGGGCCGGATACAACGAGATATACTACAATCCCTCTACTGTCTATGTACCCTGGCCCACGCTTCCGGATGCGCATCTGGTGACCCCGCGGTCTCATCCGTACCGCACCGAGGACACATTCAACCTGGACAACACCTACAAGACCGTGGAGTTGTCGACTGTGGCGGACAACACCGGGACCTATGACGGCGCTGGGCTGTTCACGGACGACGGCACCGGCGGAGAGTTTACTGCATCGAATAAATTGTGGTACCCCTCCGGAACCGGGGGCTATTACGGACCCAACCCGCCGCGCTCCATGAACTCCAACACCTCCGGGGCCACTGCGAGCTGGGTTCCGGAACTCCCGGCAAGCGGCGAGTATGAGGTGTACGTATGGCATACGGCCTATTCGACACGCGATGCGGAAGCGCCCTACCAGATAGTGCACAACGACGGGGTAACCTGGAAAAAACTTGATCAGCGAAACTACGGTGGACAATGGCGGGAACTGGGCACCTACTACTTTAATATGGAAGGGAATGCAGCCGGACCAAGCGGGGTCACACTCTTTCGGTGCGACGACGGCGCATCCGTAGATCCCGGCCACGATCCCCTGTCAGAGACTGCGGGCTGGACAGACCACAACAACACCACCAACGCGGACGCAGTCAAGTTCGTGCCCACAACCGGTGGAACCCTCAACGTCCGCAATGCGCATTACTATGTGCTGGCGGATGACAACGGCAATCGGAACTATGACAGCGGAGAGACGGTCTACCTGGTAAACCTCAATCACGACACCCAGGCCATGGAGTACTACCAGGTGCTCACGGAAGGCGACACCATAGGCGACGGCCTTCTCAGGCCCGTTGCCGAGTCCGAGGTCGCCGACTCGGCGCGCCCGAGAAACCCGAACGGGAACTACCGCACCTATTTGGAGGAGAGGCAGAACTTCGCCAACTGGTATTCGTTCTACCGCCGTCGCCAGCACACGTCCATTGCGGCGATCAGCCGGACCATATACGACCTGGACAACGTGTATGTGGGCTTCCGCAGCATTAACGGAGATATCAAGGTGCCGGTCAAGCCCGTCAGGGTGGACGGCGTAAATGAAGTCTCCTCCCTCCTCGAAACCCTGTACGAATACGAACAGGTGCAAAGGAATACGCCGCTCAGGCGCGGTCTGCAATATGTTGGTCAGTATTTGGACCAGGGTGACTCCAACAACGGCTACATGGGAAGCGGCGTTCCCAACCCGTGGTATGCCCAGGGAGAAGGCGGTGAGTGCCAGCAGGCCTTTGCCATACTCATGACGGACGGATTCTGGAACCTGTACAGCCCTGAGGTCGGAAACGTGGACGGAGACCAGGGCACGCCATACGCGGACAGCTATCACAACACAGTGGCCGACGTGGCAATGTATTACTACTTGAAGGACCTGGGCCCGGACCTCGACAACGAGGTGCCTGCCAACCCATTTGACGAGGCCACCCACCAGCACATGGTCACCTACGGTGTTTCGTTCGGCCTTTCCGGGACCCTGGATCCCGACTATAATCCCGCTACAGAAAGACCTTATGACGTGCGGAGCACGGACCCCGATGACCACCCCACATGGCCCAACCCGGGTGCTTCCGGTGCCAACCTGGAGAAGATCGACGATCTATGGCACGCCTCCGTGAACGGCCGGGGTGAGTTCCTGAGCGCCTCCAACCCGGATCAGCTAGTCCAGTCCCTCAAGGATATCATGGAGAATATTCAGGCCCGGACCGGATCGGCCTCGTCAGTGTCAATAAACGGTGACCAGCTCTACGGGACCATAGGCGAAGAGGTGCGGGTATTTCAGGCCAGCTACTCCAGCGGAACCCTGAGCGGTGATGTCAAGAGCTACGCGCTCGACCAGGACACCGGCGAAGTCCTCATGGACGAACCGGTGTGGGAAGCGGCCCAACTCCTTGACCAGAGGGTAAGCAATTCGGGCCACCAGGACCGGACCATCATCACCAGGCGCCTGGCTCCAAATGGAGGCGGGATCCCGTTTACCTATTCAGAAATATCCACCAGCGGGTCCACCGTTCAGCAGCAATACTTGACGCCCGACTGGAGTGCCTCTGCCGATGCGAGCACCGAGAACCTTATCAATTACCTCCGCGGAGAACAGAACCACGAGGCAAGGTCGGCCGGGCCGTTCAGGGACCGCACCAGCCGCCTCGGGGACATCGTCCACTCCTCTCCCTATTACCACAACAACATGCTTTACGTGGGTGCGAACGACGGCATGCTTCACGCCCTGGATGCGGAGACCGGACAGGAGCTTTTCGCCTATGTCCCCGGGCTCATCTACGAGAACCTGAAGGATTACTGCAACCCGGCTTACAGGCACAATTTCCACGTGGACCTGACCCCCTATGTGAAACAAAGGGTGGATTTCGGCGAGTCCGAGAAGACGGTACTCGTGGGCGGCCTGGGGAAGGGAGGCAAGGGGTACTATGCCCTTGATATCACGGATCTTTCAGGCGCAACCAGCTTCAACGCAATGGCCGATAAAGAGGAAGCCATGGCCGACCGGGTCCTGTGGGAGTTCCCCGACGTCGGGGCCGACGCCGATGTCCTCGACGACATGGGCTACACTTACAGCAAGGCCTATATCGTCAAGTCCAACGACAGCGACTACGCGCCCTGGATCGCGCTCTTCGGAAACGGGTACAACAGCGAGAACAGCAGCGCCGTGCTCTTCATCGTGGACCCCACGGACGGCTCCCTGATCAAACGGATAGACTCGGGAGTCACCAACTGCAACGGGCTTTCCTCGCCGGCCCTCCTTGACGTGAACTTCGACGACAAGGTGGATTACGTGTACGCCGGGGACCTTCAGGGGAACATGTGGAAGTTCGACCTCACGAGTTCGAACTACAACAACTGGGGGGTGGCTTACGCTGATGACGGCGGGGTGCCCCAGCCCCTGTTCCAGGCCCAGGGGCCCAGCGGATCGCTCCAACCCATCACCACCGAACCCGAGATCATGCCGCACTGCGGTTATCCCCAGCTTCCGGGTTTCATGATAGTGTTCGGGACCGGCAAATACCTGGGCGCAAGCGATCTGGAGGACACCTCCACCCAGTCCATATACGGGATATGGGACTATGGTGACGACGAGGACCCAAGCGAGTATCTCGGGACCTTCTTGAGAGGCCAGACGCCACAGCTCTCAAACCAGGAAGACTCGGTGACACTGCTGGAACAGGTATTCAATGAGTACACGCTGATCATTGATGTGGACACGAATGGAGACGGCGTGCTTGACGGCCAAGAGGAGATGACATTCAAGGTCCTCAGCAGCAACACGGCCTACTGGACCGCAACAAATTCGGACGGCACGGACTGCGGGGACTTCGGAACCGATTTCTACTGCGATCCCAACGATATAGGAACTTCTCCGGACCCGCTTGTACATGCCGGCTGGTACGTGGACTTCATCGACGAGGGAGAGCGGATGATAAGCGATCCCCTGATCCGCCTCGGCCTACTCACATACATCTCGTTCGTGCCCCAGGAAGAGCCTTGCGGCGGGGAGGGATACTCCTTCCCGAACTTTGCCGACCCGTGTACCGGAGGAAACTACGGAGAGCCGGTGTTCGACATAAACAATGACGGGGTCATCGATTCTCAGGACCTCATCAACATCGGAAACGAGGCCAACCCCATCTGGGTGTCTCCGTCTTCCAAGAAGTTCACCGGAAGGCTCCAGCCCCCGGCCATCGTGCGCATGCCCGGGGCCCACGGGGAAAGCAAGGACAAGTACTTCATGAGTTCCTCGCTGGGAGAGATCGTCACGCAGACGGTCAAATCGCCCAGGATCGGGATCATTTACTGGA
Source organism: uncultured Desulfobacterales bacterium (assembly GCA_964512335.1). Classification (GTDB taxonomy): domain Bacteria; phylum Desulfobacterota; class DSM-4660; order Desulfatiglandales; family HGW-15; genus JAIPEI01. The sequence continues at coordinate 9,208 of CAZEIA010000035.1, read as the reverse complement.
AGGACATGTTGGATTAACCGGCGACTGCAGGCATGACAGACAGGCAGCGGCCATACGGGAACGCACTTTCTGAGGAGAAAACCATAATGAACATCCGAGACCGTTACCTCCTGATTCCGGCCCTCATACTTGCACTCTTCCTGCTGCACCCCGTTTCCGCGGGCGTTGCCGGGGAAGTGTGCGAAGAAGGATACCCCCTGCCTGAAGCCAACACGGACCAGTTCCGGCAAGAGGGAGTAATCGAATACATCGAGGACCAGTCATTCGTTATGGAAGACCGTATGTTCTGGCTCCTACCCTCCACCCAATACTTCACCCATGTGATGGGCAGGGGGTCCATTCACCTCTTACACGAGGGGCAGCCAGTGGGATTTATCGCCAACGGGAAAAATGAGGTCCTGATTCTCTGGTTGAAAAAATAGGCCTCCGGGACATCCCGCTGCAACATATTCATATCCGCCACGTACGCGGCTGCGCCAAACCCCGCCGCAGGACTTAAATAAGGATTGATTGTACCTGCGAACCTGCTAATATGTCGTCCTTATAACGACTGCGGCCGGGTCTGCGGTTGCACCCTCATCCGGCCCCACAAGGGCGGGAAACTTCACCACATGGCCAAACCACTCTCTCAAAGCCTGTCCGACGAGGCCGTCACGCAGATCCTGTTGAAGCGCGGCCTCCTCTCCGAGGATCAGGACAAGGCCCTCATGCGGGAAAAGGCGAACGTCCGCCGCCAACTGGAGCGGGATCGCGCCATAAAGAGATCCACGGGCAACGTCAAGAACCGGATCCCAAACCCGATTACCATCATTGACGTGATCACGGCCATGGACATGATGCGGGCGGACGATCCCTCCAAACCCCTTGATGAAGAGACAATATTTCAGGACCTGGCCCGGGAGTGGAAGCTTCCGTACAAGAAGATCGATCCCCTCAAGCTGGACCTCAACCTGGTCACACGGACCGTGCCCCACCACTTTGCGCGCCGCCACCTGGTTCTTCCGGTGGGTATCGACGAGGAGGGGTACCTTCTGGTGGCCACGCCCAACCCCTTCAACGATGAGGCCCTTCAGGACATAAGCCAGGTCTGCCAGCGCAAGGTCCGTCCCCTGGTGAGCACCAAGACCGACATCATCAAGCTGATCGGCGAGCAGTTCGGTTTTCAGCGTTCCATACTGGCGGCCGAGACCCAGTTCGGCGGTCCGGCAGTGGACATAAGCAACCTGGAGCAGCTGGTAAGGCTGAGATCGGCCGACGAGGTGGCCTTTGACGACCGCCACATCGTCAACGCCGTTGACCATTTGTTCATCTATGCGTTCGACCAGAGGGCCAGCGACATCCACATCGAGCCCAAGCGGGAGACCACCATTGTCCGGCTCCGCATAGACGGGGTCCTTCACACGGTCTACGAGCTTCCCAAGAACGTGCACTCGGCCATTGTCAGCCGGATCAAGGCCATCGCCCGCCTGGACATGGCCGAGAAACGCCGGCCCCAGGACGGACGTATAAAGATGGAAAAGGGGGGCAGGGAAGCTGAGATACGGGTATCCTCCATACCCGTGGCCTTCGGCGAGAAGCTGGTCATGAGGATCATGGACCCGGAAATCCTGTTCCAGGAACTGGGTGAACTCGGCTTCAACACCATGGACTTCATGCGCTACCAGAACTGCGTTCACGTGCCACACGGCATCATCCTGGTCTGCGGGCCCACGGGCAGCGGCAAGTCAACGACACTCTACTCTACGCTCCGAACCCTTTCCTCGCCCGAGATCAACATCACCACGGTGGAGGACCCCATTGAAATGGTCCACCAGGAGTTCAACCAGATAGCCGTGCAGCCGCTGATCGGCATCACCTTTGCGTCCATTCTTCGCAACATCCTCCGCCAGGACCCCGACATCATAATGATCGGTGAGATGCGGGACCTGGAAACCGCCCAGAACGCCGTCCAGGCGGCCCTTACAGGGCACCTGGTCCTTTCCACCCTCCACACGAACGACGCCCCCTCCTCCATCACGCGCCTCCTGGACCTGGGTGTGCCGTCCTTTCTCATTCAGGCCACCCTGGTAGGCATCCTGGCCCAGCGCCTGCTGAGGAGCATTTGCCCCCACTGCAAGGAGAGCTTTGAAATCGACAGCGAGGAGCTGGCGGCCCAGGGCCTTGACCTGGGAAAACGAGGAGTACTGCGGCTGCACCGGGGTCAGGGATGCCTCAAGTGCCGGGGGACCGGATACCTGGGGCGGAAAGGTACCTTCGAGGTCCTGCCCGTCACCGAAGCCATCAAGCGGCACATCCGGCCGGAATGCGACATTGAACTCCTGCGGGATACGGCAAGAAAAGAGGGCATGGTCACGCTTCGGGAAAACGCGATGCGCAAGCTCCTGAACGGAGAGACCACTTACGAGGAAGTCCTGCGGGTTACATGGGAGGCCATGTAAGACCCTTCGTGTTCTTCGTGCCTTTGGTGGTGTGTCTTTGTCTTTTGAATCCCTGGCTTTTCCTTTTCTTATGGGCTATCACCTGAATCCATGCTCGAACAACTGACCATTCGCAATTTCGCCATCATAAGCGGGCTCGAAACGCGACTCAGGCCCGGGCTCAATATCCTCTCAGGGGAGACCGGGGCCGGCAAGTCCATCATTGTCAACGCCGTCAACCTCATCCTGGGAGGCAGGGCCTCGGCCGACCTGATCCGCACCGGCACGGACGAGGCAAGGGTGGACGCCTTGTTCAGCCTTCCGGACGGCTCGCCGGTCGCAGAGGTCCTGGCGGGGTTCGACATTCCCTTTGAAAACGAGGTCCTGATCTCCCGAACCATCTCCCGTGAGGGCCGGAACGCCGTCCGCATCAACGGCACCCTTGCCACGCTCCAGATGCTCCTGGCCGTCTCCCCCTACCTCATAAGCGTCTCAGGCCAGCACGAGCACCAGCGGCTGCTCCGGCCCGAGAACCACCTTTTCCTGCTGGACGACTTCGGAGGCCTGGCCGGGGACCGCATGGCCCTGGCTGAACAATTCTCCGAATACACCCGGCTTCGCAACCGTCTAAGGGCCCTCGACAGGGACATCAAGGATATGGAGGAACGGCGGGACCTTGCCCGGTTCCAGATGGAGGAGATTCAGGCCGCCGGGATCGAACCGGGCGAGGACGAGCGGCTCAAGGAGGAGCGGACCGTGCTCCGGCATGGCGAAGAGATTCGAAGCGCCGTGCGGGAGGCCTACCAGGGGATCTACGAGAAGGACGGGGCAGTTATCTCAGAGATCGCGCGCCTGGAAAGGGCCATGGAACGGGCGGCCGGGCTGGACCGCCGAATTGAACCCGCCCGCCGGGCCCTCCTGTCGGCCAGAACCGAGCTGGAGGAGGCTGCACTGGAACTGCGGGACCTTCAAAGCCAAATCCCCATGAACCCCCACCGCCTCGAGGAGGTCGAGGAAAGGGTCCAGCTCCTGAACCGTCTCAAGCGCAAGTACGGCCCCACCCTGGAAGACGTGCTCAGGACCGGGGAGCAGGCAGCCAGGCGTATGGACGACCTGGAAGAAAAGCGGCTGGAGCGCAAGGCGCTCGAGAACGACATGGCCGGCGTGGAGAAAGATCTTCTGGGGCGCGCCAATGCCCTTTCAAAGCGCAGGCGCACCGCATCCAAGGCCCTCAAGCAGGCCGTGGAGCAGGAGCTGTCTCTTCTGGCCATGGAAGGGACCAGGTTCGAGGTCCAATTCGATGGTGGCGGGGAGGGGCTCGAATCCAAGCCCGAGGAGGTCCTGGGCCGCATGGGGCCGGAAGGCTTCGACCGGGTGGAATTTCTCCTGGCCCCGAATGTGGGAGAGGAAATACGTCCCCTGGCCCGGATCGCGTCAGGAGGCGAACTCTCACGAATCATGCTGGCCATGAAGACGATCCTGGCAGGCAACGCTTCTGTTGAAACCGTGGTCTTTGACGAGGTTGACTCGGGCATAGGCGGGAGCACGGCTGAGACGGTGGGTGACAAGCTGCACCGGCTGGCGCGTTATCACCAGATCCTCTGCATCACACACCTGCCCCAGATCGCCAGCAAGGGGGAGGCCCACTTCCGGGTGTGGAAGGGGGTGCAGGGCCGGCGGACCGAGGCCTCCATCTCACAGCTCGAACCGGAAGACAGGGTCAAGGAGATAGCCAGGCTGCTCGGAGGGAAGCACCTCTCGGAAAAGGCCCTGGCCCACGCCCGCGAGATGCTCGAAGGGGCGGTGCGGGAACAGCGGCCTTAAGGCCCTGCCTTACAGCTTTTCTCTGATGACCTGGCCGGCCTGAAAGCCGTCCCCGGTCACGGGCACTGCCGTGGAATACTTGTCCATGACCTTGACGGTCCGAATCTCGCCCACCTTGGACCCAAGCAGGTACAGGGACCGGCCTCCCACCGAGCGGATGGGGTCTCCCCGGCTGAACACCTCGAACACGCTCCCCTCGCTGAGCCCCACATCCCTGCCGGCGTTGATCATGATCCGCTCCGGAGCCGCAGAAAGCACGCGGCCGGCCCAGACCTTCTTTCCCAGGTTCTTGGCAATCACCTTGGCCTGCTCTTGAACGAGCTCTTCAAGGGCCGCCCGCTTCTCCCTCTCGGGCACTGCATCGATCAGCTCGTCCTCGGTCCGCAGCTCACGCTCCTTGACGAACAGGGCCTCCTCATCCTCCTCTTCATCCGGAACCTCGAGACGCCGGCTCTCCATGTGGGTGAGAAACAACGTGCCGTTCGTGATGTCCAGGGCGTTTACCAACATGGACACCTCCAGCTCGGGGGGTTTGGGTTTCACGGGCCACACCGGAAGCTTGTTGATCGGCCAGATGCCGGGGCCTTGATCAACGATCTCATAGCGGTTAAGGACGCAGGTTACCAGTACGTTCACCCCCATCTCCTCGGCCTTCTGGGCAAGATCCGGGTCGATGACGATCCCGAACTTGGGAGACTGGGTGGTGTAGGCCCTGGGCAGGGGATCTTCGCTCCGATAGACCACAAGATTCCGGTTTTCCTCCAATACGGAAGCAAAATCCGCGGTAATCTTCTCCACTACCTCTGCGTCGAGACCCTGCTGGTCCACCACGGGCATGATGAGGACCCGCTTATTGAGGTCGGATCCCTTGCCCTTGCCGGGAGCAACCTTCTGGTAAACATTCCTGGCCGTGCCGCAACCCGCAAACGCCATGGAGATGAGGGCTGTGAGCAGGAGCAGCAGAAAGCCCCGGATAAGTCGAATTTGCATAAGGCTGTTCCTTTTCGTCATTTACGGTTAACTTTCGGATAAAACGGGTAAAGACCCTTATGAGGCCCTTCCGTGATCTCAATAGGTTACATCAAAGGAGTCGAACTCCCCTGTCCAGGGCTTGGGGGTCTCCTGCACACGGTCAACCCTGGCCGCGGACGGACCCCTGCGGCACCACGCCACGAACTGACCCACTCTGTCCACCGGGCCCTCGACAACCGCCTCCACAGTCCCGTCAGGCCGGTTGCGAACCCATCCCGTGACCCCTATGGAAAGGGCCTGCCTGCGCGCGGAGTCTCTGAAAAACACGCCCTGTACCCGCCCCTCTATTATCAGATGCTTTCTAATGTCGTCCATGAGCCTTCTCTGTTCCATGCCGGTGTCTGTGCCGGGAAACACCACTCCTCACCTTTCACTTCCACCTCTGTTCTGCAACATCGCAAGGAAGTCCTCTTCCGAGAGGACCGTAACGCCCAGCTCCCGGGCCCTGGCGAGTTTGGTGCCGGGGGACTCCCCGGCCACCACGTAGTCGGTACGGCTGCTGACCGAGGAGGATACACGCCCCCCCATTTTTTCGATCCGCTCCACAGCCTCGGGCCGCGTCATGCCCTCCAGGGCTCCTGTCAGCACGAATGTCCTGCCCGCCAGCGGCATGGCCGCAGCCTGACCCTCGGCAGGCCCTTCCAGGATTACGTGATCGAGGAGCCGTTCCAGGTGGCGCACGCGGGCCTCATCGGAAAAATAGGAGATCACGCTCTCTGCGATCTGTGGGCCGATCTCGGGAACTGCCCGCAGGGCCTCTTCATTGGCTGCTCTGAGCCTGTCAAGGCTGCCGAAGTGTTCGGCCAGAACCCGGGCCACATGTTCACCCACGTGGCGAATGCCAAGGGCGTAGATAAGCCTGGCAAGGGTGGCCTTCCTGCTGTCTTCTATGGCTCGAATAAGGTTTCCGGCAGATTTATCGGCTATTTTATCCAATTGTAAGAGTTTTTCAAGGTCAAGCTCATACAGGTCCGCCGGTTCGCTGACCAGCCCCCTTTCGATGAGCTGCTCCACGATTTTAGTGCCGAGCCCGTCCACGTCCATGGCGCCCCTGGAGACGAAGTGCCTGATCAGGGCCCGCACCTGGGCCGGGCAGTTCTTGTTGGGACAACGAAGCACGGCCTCGCCCGGTTTCCGCGCCACGGCGGTTCCGCAGACCGGACACCGGCTCGGCATGGAAAAAGGCGTCTCCCCACCGGTCCTCTTGGCCTTCACGACCTTGACGACCTCCGGGATCACGTCCCCCGCCCGCTGCACCACTACAGTATCCCCCTCACGCACATCCTTCTTTGCTATCTCTTCCTCGTTGTGAAGGGTTGCGCGCCGCACGATCACCCCGGCCACCTCCACGGGCTCCAGATGGGCCACCGGCGTGAGCGCGCCGGTCCTCCCCACCTGGACCTCGATCTTGAGGACGCGTGTGGTCTCCTGGGTGGGCTTGAACTTCCATGCAAGGGCCCATCGGGGGCTCCTCGACACCGTACCCAATCTCTCCTGGAGCGCCAGAGAATTGACCTTTATGACCGCGCCGTCGATCTCATAGGGGAAAGAGTGGCGACGGTCTTCCAGCTCGCGGCAATATTCGATCGCCTCTCCAGGATCGGCACAAATGCGGATGTGGGGCCGGTTGACCCGGAAACCCCAGGCCTGAACTGCAATCATCATGTCCCAATGGGTTTCGAAGGAGGCCCCCGCAAGTGTACCGACACCGTAGCAGAACATGCGCAGCGGCCGCCTGGCCGTGATCCGGGGGTCCAGCTGGCGCAGGGAACCCGCAGCCGCATTCCTGGGGTTGGCGAACGGGGCGAGCCCGTTGTCGAGCCGCTCCCGGTTGAGCTCCTCGAAGTCGTCCCGCTCCATGTACACCTCCCCGCGCACCTCCAGGAGGTCCGGGGCGGGGAGCCCGGTACTGAGCTCAGTCATGGTGATGGGCACATCCAACAATGTCTTGATGTTTGCAGTGATGTTCTCTCCCACAAACCCGTTTCCGCGTGTGGAGCCCACAATCAGCCGGCCCTTTTCGTAAACGCACTCCACTGCCAGGCCGTCCAGTTTGGGTTCCACCGCGTAGTTCACGCGGGACTCGTCCTTGAGCAACCTTCGAATGCGGGCGTCGAAATCACGCACATCATTATCCCTGAAACCGTTCTGGAGGCTGAGCATGGGCACCCTGTGCTCGACCTGGGTGAAGGCGGTCTGGGGTTCGGCGCCCACGCGCTGGGTCGGAGAGTCCGGCACGACCAGGTGAGGATGGGCCTGTTCCAGTTCCACCAGCCGCCGAAACAGACGATCGTACTCCGCATCCGAGATCTCCGGGTCGTCAAGGGCGTAGTATTGGTAATTGTGGTGCTCGATCTCCCTTCGAAGCTCGCTGAGTTCCCTTATAACTTCTTCCATTGCTTCGGCTCTTTCCTCTCCTATGACGGCTTCATGCTTGTTTTCTTCGTGTGCTTCGCAGCCTTCGTGGTGAAGCTTTAATTTTTAAGGCTTTCTTCATGCCCTTCGTGGTCACTCTTTAAGCCTTGATATTTTCTTCGTGCCCTTCGTGGTCAATCTTTAAGTCTTGAGATTTTCTTCGTGCCCTTCGTGGTCAATCTTTAAGTCTTGAGGTATTAAGCCCCGGAACCACGTCACTCAAGATCTCCGCCACCGCTTCTTCAGCCTCCCTGAGACGGGGATCGGAGAACCCGGGCCGCCACGTCAGGTCGGACAGCTCGTCCGACACCACGAGGAGGCCCGCCAGGCGCACCCCCCGCCAGGCCGATACAGCCAGCAAGGCCGAAAGCTCCATATCAACGGCCACCAGGCCCGCATCGCGAAAGGCCCGCACCTTGTCCCGCGTCTCCCTGTAAGGGGCGTCCGTGCTCCATACCCGCCCGGTGCGCGCGGACATACCCGCCCGGTCCAGGGCCGAATCGAGCTCCCCTGTCATGCTTTGGTCGACCTTGGGCGTCTTGCCATGAACCGGATAGTGCCTTGAGGTACCCTCGTCAGAAAAGGCGTCGGTGGGCATCACCAGGTCGCCTATAAAGAGATCCGGCTGGAGGGAACCGCACCAGCCGGTCACCCAGATGCGCCCGGCCCCCAGGGCGATCATCTTTTCGAGACCGATCACGGCATGAGGCGCACCCAGAAAAGGACCGGCCATGGTCAGGCGGGGCGGGCCTGTGCCTTCGCGCACCTCCCAGGCCCTGTATAGGGGGGTGTTGCGGACGTGGAGCGGGCTTGCCTCGAAACGGGCCATAAGCCGATCCAGCATCGATTCGGTCATGGCAAGGATCAGGTCCGGGGCGGCGTCCGGATCCTTCTTTCCCCTGACCGGCCGGATCAGCACGTCATCTGATTCAACGGCGCCCGAATCGTCGCACACGTCGCACCCACTCCCTTCGCTCTCTTCGTGAGGCTGTCTATGGGTTTCCCGGCGTCCCGGCGAGAGCCGGAAAGCTTCTGGTTTTTCCTGCATAATCAGGGGAGATATCTTAGAGGACCAGGTTGGCAATGGCAACGGGAAAAAGGGGCTGGAAATGGACCCTGAATATGATAGCATATGGCGACTTTCCTGTTTTCAGGAGGTATTCCGCTGCTTCGGCTCGATCCCCTTGAAGGGGTGAGGCCGGGCTGGTTTTTTCTCGTGCCCTTTTTGCCCACTATTATTTCAACACCAACGGCATGAAGAGAACGAAGGATTTCATTTTTCTTGACACAAAATATACATAATGATTTATTTAACAGTTTCGAACTTGTGATCTGGGGTTGAAAACCCATGTTCGAGAGCCTGACCGAAAAACTGAACCGGACTTTCAAGAACCTGCGCGGCCGGGGGCGGCTCAGCGAAGACAACATTCAGGGCGCCCTCAAGGAAGTCCGGCTGGCCCTGCTTGAAGCGGACGTCAACTACAAGGTGGTCAAGAACCTCGTGGAAGACATCCGCCGGC
>CAZEIA010000034.1:21221-22927 GCA_964512335.1 uncultured Desulfobacterales bacterium | reverse complement strand
CTGTGGCCAACGGATTAAAAGTCCGGTGCTCTACCAAACTGAGCTAACGGCCCAAAAAAGATTAAATATACCATTCTTTCAATACTGTGTCAAAGAAAATTGGGGCTGTCAACGGGTTCCTCCCGCTGATTTGACAGGCTTCCGGCACGGACCGTCCCGCTCAAAGAGGTGGCGGTGGATCAAGTCCATTTCCTCCCTGTCGGGCATATAGGGATAGTTCCACTGGTGAATGTCGGGAAGGCAGTTACCAAAGGGACGGTTGCAGGCAACTTCGCCGTCAGGCCCGAGACATCCCGTAGTCATGAACGGAGTGCCGCGGTCCACGATCTCCCTAAGCGAATCTTCCTTAAATCCGAAGTTAATGATGCTTCCTTCTTGGTCAAAACGCATTTCAGCGCCGCTGCTCAACTCTTCCTCGATAAGGAATCGGGCCAATTGGACTCGTAGATACGTCGGCCAGGGGGGTTGTGGCCGGTCGGCGAGCAGGGAGTCCTCCTCTGCGAAAAAGGAGAAGAGGTGGTTCACGATACCCATCTTGAAGAGGCGGTCCATCAGAATGACCATCTCCTGCTCGGTTTCTCCCATGCCCACCATGAGATGGGCGCCGACATTCGGCGAACCGAAGACCTCCAGACCCTCTTTCAGGGCCTCCCAGTACCTGTCCCAGCGGTGCGGGCCTCCGACCCCGCTTCCCCTGTATTTATTAAAGAGTTCGGGCGTGGCCAGATCCAGGGCGATGCCGAGCTTGTCCACTCCGGTATCACGCATTGCCACAAAGTCTTTTTTCGAGAGTATGGTCGGGCTGCACAGTATGGACAGAGGTAGAGCCGTCTCCCGGCACAGCCTTTGGGACATGATCAGGGTGTCGCGGCTGCACCTGCCGTTGGTGATCATGGAGATGCAGGTGCGCTTCACATAGCTTGGGGCGGAGTTGACGGCTTCAATCAGGACGTCAAGGGAAAAAACAGGCCAGGCTACGTGAATAAAGCTCTTATCGAGATATGTCCCGGGGCGCTTCCTGGCCAGCCCGCAGTAAGCGCAGTTGGCAGCGCATCCCTCAGGATAGTGCACCAGCAGATTGACGCATCGGTTTACCGCTCCTCTGTACATGCGTCCCTGCAGCAGGCCTAGAGAGATGGCTGAGGCCTGGCTGATTTTGGCTGCTTCAGGGCTTCGGGTCTCATTCAAAAGGCTCACAGTCTCACCTGGTTTTCCTTGGCCTTCAAGACGGCCCGGGTGAGAGTTGGTACGTCCAGGCCGTAGATCATGTCCTCTTTCCAGACCCGTGCCAGGTTTTCCGCTATCCGGTCCTCGCGGGCGCTCGTCCATTTTAAGGCCTTTTCCAGCCGGTTCACGTCCTCGGTCGTGGAGAAAAAGTCTCCGGTAATGAGGACGTTCTCGATGGAGGCCCCGGAAAGAGAGAGGTAGATTTCCAGAAGGCCGCCCCGGGTCTTTACCCGGCCCACACCCATGCGGGATCGAGGGTGCTTGTGGGAAAAGATCCAGTCATGCCGGGTATAGCGATTGTCGATGAATTCCTGAACGCTCTCCTTCTCCCACTGGTCCGGCTCATCTTCCTCGAACCGTATGCCGAAGCCCGCTTCAAAGGCCCCGGCCACTGCATCCATGACCGGCTCCACCTCAACCTGCCCGCCTGCGGCGGTCCGGACAGTGGTCATCCTTTCGCTGAAACAGCTGTACCCCTT
>CAZEIA010000034.1:0-21121 GCA_964512335.1 uncultured Desulfobacterales bacterium | reverse complement strand
CGCCTGCGGCGGTCCGGACAGTGGTCATCCTTTCGCTGAAACAGCTGTACCCCTTATCGCTCAGCTTGATGAGAGGGGTGTTCATGATGTCCAGCATGAGCTCCACGTCAAAGTCCACGAGGAGGCTTGTGTGAAAGAGCAGGCTTTTCCCTGCCTCCGAGGCCGCTGAGAGCCCGGCGATCTTTCTTCCCGCCACCTCGAGGTCGTTTCGCGGCTGGAAATAGGAACGGATCCCGAAGCCCGCCAGGGCGTCCGACAGGACCCGGCTCATGGTGATAAAAAGGCCGTTTACGCCGCCGCCGTTCAGGCCCGGATGGTCCAGCTCGATTCCCAGGCCGAGGGAGACGACGCGGGGCCCCATGATCACAGTGCCTCCGCCGGTGCTTCGCCGGTTCACTTCAATGCCCCTCGCTTTACAGCGATCAAGACGCAGGGCTGCCTCGATGTCCTGATATTTGCCTACAATGGCGGAAGGGACGAAGCTGTACAGATGCAGTATGGGGCACGATCCGTGAAGGGCCACGGAACGGGGCAGCGTGTCGTCCACGGCGAGACCCTCGGCAGTGCTCAGTGCCCTGGTCGCGTTTCGGAACAAACGCCATTTCTCGGTCATGATACTAGGCCTTGGCCTTCTCCTCTTCGGCCCGCTGAATTTCCTTCTCGATAAACTCGGCCAGGGCATCGCCCTGCATCAGGTTTTCAAGGTCATCTTCCAGTTCCTCGGCCTCGATCACCAGGATCCAGCCCTTGCCATAAGGGTCCGTATTGATGAGGCTGGTGTCGTCCTCCAGGTCTTCGTTGACCTCGATGATTTCGCCTGAGACAGGAGCTACCAGTTTTCCGATCCACTTGCGGGACTGGATTTTGCCGCACACCTCGCCTTGGCTCACGTCGTCTTCCTCTTCGGGAAGGTCCACGAACACGATGTCGCCCGCTTCCTTCTGGAAGAAGTCGTTCATGCCCACTGTGACCTTTTTACCATCCACGCGTGCCCAGCTGTGCTCTTCGTGATAATAGAGATCGTCCGGCATGTTGTATCCCTTGATGTCCGCCATGGCCTGTTTCCTCCTTCTGGTTTGGAATGAAGCGGCGGCCGGCGCGCTGGAACCTTCGGCATATGCCTGTGATTCCCCCGGCGCGACCGTTCGTTACAGCTGTTTTCTGATCCAGCACCGTGATGTTTTACTTAGCATGGATGACTTTTCAGTTCAAGCGGAAGGTGGTTTAAACCGGGCCTTTACGGCCTGGGCGTGAACAGGAAGCCCCTCTGCTTCGGCAAGTGTGATGATCGTATCTTTCAGCCCCTCCAGGCCCTTTCGGCTGAGGTATTGAAAAGTGGGCTTTTTGAGAAAATCGTCCACAGAGAGGCCGGAGAACATGCGGGCCGCCCGTCCCGTGGGAAGGACGTGATTTGTGCCTGAAGCGTAGTCGCCCGCCGGGACCGGGGCGTAAGGGCCCAGGAATATTGATCCGGCGTGCCGAATAGCTGCCAGCACGATGAAGGGATCACGGGTTATGATCTGCAGGTGTTCCGGGGCGTATTCGTTGGCGAATTCCACTGCCTGGTTCAGGTCGCGGGCCAGGAGTACTTTGCAGTGGGCCGCCAACGAGGCCTTGATTATTTCCTGCCTGGGGAGGGTGTCCACAATATTGTTGATCCTTTCGCATACGCGGGCGGCCAAATCCGGCGAAGTGGTGACCAGTATGGCTGCGGAGTCCGGGTCGTGTTCGGTCTGGCTCAGAAAGTCGAGGGCCAGAAGCTTCGCATCTCCTGTATCGTCAGCAAGTATGAGGGACTCGCTCGGGCCGGCCGGGGAGTCGATGTCCACCTCGCCGTAGACGACCATCTTGGCTGCAGTCACATAGCGGTTGCCGGGGCCTACGATCTTGTCGACTTTCGGTACGGTCTCGGTTCCGTGTGCCATTGCAGCGATGCCCCAGGGGCCTCCCATGCGGAACACTCGATTGCAGCCGGCTATGTCCAGAGCCACCAGTGTCGCGGAAGAGATTCCAGAACCCTCGCCGGGAGGGGTGGCGGCCACGATCTCACGAACTCCGGCCACCCTGGCCGGCAGTACTGTCATGAGGGTGGTGCTGGGATAGGCGGCCCTTCCGCCCGGGACATAACAGCCCACACGATCCAGGGACCGGGTGATTCTTCCGGCCATTACCCCTTCGGCGACTTCCACGGACCACATTTCCCTGTCGAGCTGGGCTCGGTGAAACCGGGTGATATTAAACGCCGCCGCCCGAAGGGCGTCCACAACCCGGCCTTCCACCAGGTTGTAGGCCTCCCGGATTTCCCCGGGGGAGACCTCCAGGGCGTCTATCGCAAGGGACTGGCCGAGGCCCCTGTGGCCCTCCACTACCGCAACGTCCCCCCTTTGGCGCACATCGTTCACAATTCCGCGGACATAGTCGTACTCTGATGAGATGTCCTCCATGGATCGCCTCAGAAGGGCGGCCCTTTCTTCAGTGGGCAGATCATCGATACGGGAAGGCGTCAGGTTCATGAGGGTGCTCTCCTTTTGTGACAGTAATCCGTGAGTGCGTCCAGGGTGCTTGGGAACGCAAGCTTATCCCAGGGGATTTCCTCCGGCCGCACCAGCCGGGCCTCTGTAGTTTCGTCTCCGGCAAAGAGGCTTCCTGAGACGCGTTCAACCGTGTACACGACTACGGCCACGATCTCCCCGGGGTAGGAATAGACCCCCAGAAGATTTTTGATGCGTGTCTTAAGGCCGCACTCCTCCTCGGTCTCTCTGAGGGCGGCGGCCTCGACTGACTCACCGCGGTCAACATAGCCGCCGGGCATTACCCAGAATCCTTTTCGAGGCTGGATGCCACGGCGCAGCAGGACCACGGATCCATCGATTTCCACAATGGAACAGGCCACCAGCTTTGGATCCAGGTAAAGGGGCGTTTTACACGCGGAGCATACAAAGCGGTCTGGTTCGTCCGGTTTCAGCTTTCTGGTCTCGAGCCTGCCTCCGCAGATCGGGCAGAAACGAAAGCTATCAGAATTGGCCATGGCCGGCATCTCCGGGGTTCTCGGGGTTTTTTCTGGTCCCTGAAGGCATGTGACGGCGCATTACTTCCCGGGAGGAGGTGAGCCAGAGGAAGTCGGCGATCTCCGTGGGGAGAGTAGTTTTCTCGGTGAGCGAATACGGCAGTATCGTCACCGACGCTACCGGGATTCGTTTCGCCACCCGACTGGGGATCCCGAATCGGTAGACCAGGTGCCCGTTTCCTGCGAAGGCTATGACTTTGCGGTGATTCCTTCCTGCTTCTTTGAAATAGTTTGCAAGGCTTTTGGCCATGAACTCTTCGTACACGCACTGGGCTTCATAGAAGAACTGGAAGTTTGGAGTGCCGTCTCGGGGGTGCATGAGAAAGGCCTTCCGGACATATTCCCTATGGGGTTCGACCGTGAGATCTATCTCCAGGGGCAGTAAACTTCTCTCTTCCCGGGTCAGACCTTCCAGTCCCACATGGGCCACCTTTTTAACGAGTTCCATCGGTACGTTAAGGGCCAGGATGCGGCTTCCGTTTTCCCTGGCAAGGGTGATCAGGGGTCGATAGAGATGGTAGGGGAATCCCCAGTTATCGTCCCATCCGACCTCATCCAATAATTCCCTCTCGGTTATCCCGCCGGCTGTATATCTGTCAAGAACAGGCTGCTGGGGCGCGCGGAAGAACTCCATGGCCACGTCCACGGGACCGCAGCATGACATCATGGCCTGAAGGATCTGGGACTGGATTAGATGATGTTCGGCATTATTATGGACCTCGCCCACAAACACGAGATCGTAAGGCGCGACCTTCTTGATCAAGGACTGGAAGTCCACTGGCTTGGCCTGGTGAAGGTCGATAATGTCACCGATGCCGTATTTGCCTTGGGCCCCATGGATCCAGGCGACCGGGGGTGCTTTTGGTCGAGAAGGTGCGCACCCTGCCGGAAGTACTAAGAGCAGGAGCAGGAGAACGGCAACGCGTTGTTTGAACAGTCCCATAAAGTGTTTCCCGGTCTATCGAGATTTCATCTTCCCGGGCCTGGTAAGAGGCGGCCTGAAACGAAGGGCCTCGGGTAATGAGAGCAAACCCCCACAGGTACCGGGGACAATTAGCTTGACTGATTTCTTACGTATCACTTACCCTGTTTCGGTGCAAGTCTGGAAAGAATTGTATGCCGTGACTACACAGCGGGCGTTAACAAACCGGGAGCGGGAAAGAACTGCCTTGAACGACTACCCCAAAGAAGTCATTCTGCGCGAGGGGAGCGGTGTCACCCTGAGGCCCATTTCCCATGACGACGGCCCCCTGCTCAAGAGGATGCTTTACCGGCTGAGCGAGGAGGACCGTTGGTTCCTGGGATTGGATGGGGATATTTCCGCATTCGTTGAGACATGGATCCGGTTCGCCGGAAGCGATCGGGTCTTTTCCATCGCCGCTGTGCTCGAGGGCTCCATGATTGCCGTGGCGGCCCTGGTCCGCGAACGGCCCGGTGCGGAAGGTCACGTAGGGCATGTCCGTATCTCGGTTGCACCTGAATACCGGGAAAGAAGGCTTGCGACCTGGATGCTGCTGGATCTCATAAATGCGGCCATGTCCATGGGGCTCGAACGAATTGTCATGCGGTTGGTGGAAGGCCGGGATGACACGATCATGCGAGGGGTGGAGAAGCTTCGGTTTACCCGAGCGGCTATTCTGGAGGACTTCGTCAAGGACATGGAAGGCAACTTTCACAACCTCGACCTGATGGTCAAACGCCTTCCTCGGGAATGGGCTTCGGAGATCGCCTGATCATCGCTCCGCCGTCTGCCCGCCTCCCCTGGCTATGACTTTTTCACGACAAACTCCTTACATGAAACAGGTTCCCTTCAAACACCAGGACCTGGAACCGGGATCCCTCCGCAAAAGCCTGCCGTCCAAGCCCGGAGTATACCTGTTCAAGGACGGTGCTGACCGCATCCTTTATGTCGGCAAGGCCAAGGACTTGAAAAAGCGGGTATCGAGTTATATCAGGCCCGCAGAGGATCTCTCCGGGAAGACCCGAATGATGCTGCAAAAGGCCAGGTCCCTGGAGACCATTCTCACGGACACGGAAAACGAGGCCTTTATTCTCGAGGACACGTTGATAAAACGGCATATGCCTCGCTACAACGTGATCTTCCGCGACGACAAGAGATATCCCTGCCTCCGTCTCGATATCCGCCAAACCTACCCCGGACTTCAGGTCGTGCGCCGGATCCGTAAAGACGGGGCCGTCTACTACGGGCCTTTTTCTTCGGCCGGGTCGGTCAGGGACACTCTCAAGCTCATAGAGACAGTCTTCCCGCTTCGCAAATGCCGTGGAAATCGACCGCCGAAACGCTCCCGTCCCTGCCTGAACTTTCAGCTGGGGCGCTGTCTGGGCCCCTGCACCCGGGAAGTGCCCGCGGACGTATACGAGGAGCTTTTGGCACAGGTCCGTCTTTTCTTGGAAGGGCGGAACCGGGAGCTGCTTATGAGGCTCAGTGAGGACATGAAAAATGCGGCTGGGTCCCTTCAGTTCGAGAGGGCCGCCCGCATTCGCGACCGGATTCGGGCCATGGAACGGATTGTCGAACGGCAGAATGTGGTGTCCGGTTCCATGGAAGACCGGGATGTCATCGGCCTGGCCGTAAAAGGAGAAGTCTTCCAGGTTGCAAATCTTCAGGTCCGGAAGGGCGCGCTGGCCGGAAGCCTCGGTTTCCGGTTCCGAAGTCGCGACGCCACGCATGCGGAGGTCATGGCGGCCTTCATCAAGCAATACTATGCCGGGGGGATGTTCATACCGGGAGATATCCTGGCCTCACATCCCGTGGAAGATGCTGCGGCCATCGGATCCTGGCTGTCGGATCTGGCAGGCAGGAGAGTGGCGCTTCATCAGCCCAGGCGAGGGGAAAAGCGGCGGCTCGTGGGCATGGCAATAAGGAACGCGGAAAATCTCCTGGAAAGGCATACGGCCGGGGAAGTGGACATCATGGAACTTGTCCGGGATGCGCTTCAAATGGATCGCAGGCCTGAATATATTGAATGTATGGATATTTCTAATATTCAAGGAAGTCATGCCGTGGGAACGGTAGCAGCTTTCCGGGAAGGAGAGCCCGATATAAGCCGATATCGTAACTACCGGATCCGAACAAAAGAGGGCGTTGATGATTATGCCATGATGGCAGAGACAACCGAGCGCAGGCTGAGCAAAGGGGACCTGCCCGACCTCCTTCTGGTGGACGGTGGGAAGGGGCACCTGGCTGCAGTGGTGCGGGTTGTGAACAGGTTGAAGCCGACCGATCGTCCGGCCGTTGCTGCAATCGCCAAGAAAGACGAAAGGCTTGGGGAGCACGCGGATAAGGTTTTTATTCCCGGCCGAAAAAATCCCCTGTCCCTGGGTCCGGATGATACTGTTCTTCACTTGCTGATGAGAGTTCGGGACGAAACTCACCGTCGTGCGGTGGGATATCACCGGAAACTCCGCACCAGGACCATGACCGCATCACTGCTGGACGAGGTCCCGGGCATAGGACCCAAGAGAAAGCGGGACCTTTTGAACCGTTTCGGGGATGTCAAAGCCATTTCCAGGGCCGCTCCCGAGGCGATTTCAGAGCTGCCCGGGATCAGCCTCAGGACCGCTCAGATGGTCCTGGATTTGCTCAAGACAAAAGAGCGCTCGAGATGAATTACCAGTTGACAGGGGTCAGGGGGGTATGATAGACATAGCCCAACATTTCCCTTTTCGGCATTTCATGTGCCGTGCCAAATTCCCATGCCGGTGTCCCTTTGGAGATGATTATCGGGCACAGGCGAGTTTCCGGTCTTGTAACCTGAGCATAGAGAGAGACCCTTGGCTTTTAAAAAGATCACCATCATGTTCCTGTCCGAAGGGGCCAGGAAAGTACGGCAGATCAAGGTCCCCAGGTGTTTCTTCACGTTGCTCCTCGTTGCAGCTCTTGGCGGGGGCGGTTTTTTAACCTGGATTGTGCGGGACTACCTGGAGATCAAGAACGAGGTCCCCGAAGTCTCACGCCTTATAAACGAAAATCGCCAGCAACGCGTCCAGCTTTTCGCCCTTTCACAGAAGATCGACCAGGTTAACGAAAAAATGCAGGACTTGCGGGCATTTGACCACAAGCTCAGGGTAATGGTGAATATGGAGGGGGAAGGCGAGGAGGGGCAGTTTCTGGGTATGGGCGGCTCAAACGCCTTTGTGTTCGATCCGGATCAGGCAGAGGAGAAGTCCCACCGGCAACTCGTGCGCCTGATGCACCAGTCTCTGGAGAGCCTGGACGATGAGGCTGCAATCTGCGCCAGAGAAAAAGAGGAGCTGTTCAAGTACCTGGAGAATCAGAAGGCTATGCTCCGGTGTACGCCTTCCATATGGCCCACCAAGGGATGGGTCAGTTCCGAATTCGGAACTCGGATCTCACCTTTTACAAATCAGAAGGAGTTCCATCAAGGTTTGGACATATCCACTCGCAAGGGGACACCTATCTTGGCTCCTGCGGACGGAGTGGTTTCTGAGGTGGGTTCCAACTATGGTTACGGCAAGATTATTTCCCTCAAGCATGGCTATGGCTTAAAGACCCGATACGCTCATCTGGATAAGATTCTGGTCAAGAACGGCGAGCACGTCAATCGCGGACAGACCATCGCCCTCGTGGGCAGCACAGGCCGGACCACCGGCCCTCATCTGCATTACGAGGTCCACCTTAACGACATGCCGGTTAATCCTCTTCGGTACATCCTCAACTAATTTAAATCCAATCTCTACTTCGGGAGCGCCCTGAAGGGTGTCCCGTTCCGCTGAGCTGCGGCGCGGTGGGACTGGTTTATTCCTGTCTCTTTCTTGATTGTTATTGTCTCCCCGCGAACCACTACTCCGGAGCTTTATTTCCAGGTTTTCCTTTTCCCTCTTCCTGTTTTATAATAAAAGGTTTGAATCACCGAGCATTAAGCTATGGCCGAGTCTGTCGGAGATGTAGAGAAGAAGGGGCGACACAGCTAACATAAACGAGGAGCAGGTAAGACCCATGCTGGGAAAAATATTTAAAGGGATTATCGGCAGCAAGAATGACCGGGAACTGAAGCGACTGGATCCTTACGTTAAGATGATAAACGAGCTCGAGCCTGAGTTCCAGGCACTTTCCGACTCGGAACTCCGCGGGAAAACGGACGAGTTCCGCGCCCGGCTGGAACAGGGGGAAACCCCGGATGACATACTGCCCGAGGCATTTGCGGCCGTTCGGGAAGCCTCGGTCCGGGTCCTGGGCATGCGCCATTTTGACGTTCAGCTCATCGGCGGCATGGTGCTGCACCAGGGTAAGATTGCGGAGATGAAGACCGGCGAAGGGAAGACCCTGGCGGCGACATTGCCCCTATATCTGAACGCCCTCACCGGGAATGGAGCCCACCTTGTGACCGTCAACGATTATCTGGCCAGGCGTGATGCCGATTGGATGGGCGGTATTTATAATTTTATGGGGCTTTCCGTAGGCGTAATTCTGCATGGCATGGGTGATGCGGAAAGAAAGGCGGCCTACGGTTGTGATATCACTTATGGGACCAACAACGAATTCGGCTTTGATTACCTTCGAGACAACATGAAATTCGAGCCCTCGGACTTGGTGCAGAGGGGCTACCGGTACGCGATTGTAGACGAGGTGGACAGCATCCTCATAGATGAGGCCAGGACCCCCCTGATCATCAGCGGCCCCATGGAGCAGAGCGATAACGAAATCTTCATGGAAGTCAAGCCGCTCGTAATCCACCTGAAGGAAAAGCAGGGCGCCGTCATTCGCGCTCTCCTCAAAGATGTCCGGTTGAAGCTCGAGCAGGACGAATTCGATGATGTCGCCATTGAGAAGCTGGTCCTCGTCAAACGAGGGGATCCGAAGAATCCCACGTTCCTGAGTTTGCTGGCCAAGAATCCGGCCTTGAAGAAACAGATCGACCGGACCGAGAGCATGCTGAGTTCCCAAAAGATGCTATCCGATCTCGATCAGGACCTGTACTGCACAATCGACGAACGTAGTAATGCAGTTGAGCTCACTGACAAGGGCATCCGGCTGCTGTCGGGAAGCGATCTGGGAGAATTCTCCCTTCCGGACATGGATCAGGAGGGTCACGATATCCGCGAGGACGAGAGCCTGAGCGAGGTGGAAAAGACGGAACAACTGCACGCGCTGGAGGAGCGCTACATCAGGTCATCGGAGCTCCTTCACGGGACACAGCAACTCATCAAGGCCTACTGGCTGTTCGAAAAGGATGTCCAGTACGTGGTCAAGGACGGCCAGATCGTAATTGTGGACGAGTTCACCGGCCGCATGATGCCCGGACGGCGATGGAGCGACGGACTCCATCAGGCTGTGGAGGCTAAGGAAGGCGTTCGGGTGGCCGGGGAAAACCAGACCCTGGCCTCGGTGACCTTTCAGAATTTTTTCCGCATGTACGACAAACTGGCCGGAATGACCGGTACGGCCGACACGGAGGCCGCCGAATTCAACAACATCTACAATCTTGATGTGATGGTAGTCCCCACGAATCAGCCCATGATCAGGATCGACTTCCCCGACGTGATCTATAAGACGGAGAGGGAGAAGTTCCTTGCCGTGGAGGAAGAGATCAAGGAGCTATACGAAAAGGGACAGCCGGTGCTCGTCGGGACCATATCCATCGAGAAGTCTGAAATGTTGAGCAAGATGCTCAAGCGGTCCGGAGTACCACACTCCGTGCTGAACGCGAAGCATCACGAAAAAGAGGCGGAGATTATCGCTCAGGCCGGGCAGCCCAAGACGGTTACTATTTCTACGAACATGGCCGGCCGTGGTACGGATATTGTACTGGGCGAGGGTGTCACCGAGCTTGGCGGGCTTCACATCCTGGGTACGGAACGGCATGAGAGCCGCCGGATCGACAACCAGCTGCGCGGCCGCTCCGGACGCCAGGGCGACCCCGGCTCTTCCCGTTTTTACCTCTCCCTTGAAGACGACCTGCTTCGCATATTCGGATCCGACCGAATCGCCTCTATTATGGAACGCTTCGGCATGGAGGAGGGGGAGCCTATCGAGGCCGGCATGATTTCCAAGGCCATAGAAAACGCTCAGAAGAAGGTGGAAGCCCACAACTTCGACATGCGTAAACATCTACTCGAGTATGACGACGTGATGAACAAGCACAGGGAAATCATCTATTCCCTGCGCAGGGATATACTGATGGGGGAGGGACTCGACGAGATCATACGGGAGATGATGGAGGACAAGATCGAAGACCTGCTGGTGCGGTTCACCGATCCCAAGGCCTTTCCCGAGGACTGGGACATTCGGGGCCTGAAGGAAAACGCATCCAGGCTCCTTGGTTTCGTCCCGAAAATCGGCCCGGAGGACCTTGGTGAGCAGTTCAAGGATCTGAAACACGATGAACTGGCCGGCATTCTTCGGAAAGGGGCGGAAGAGGCCCAGGAGAGGCGGAAACAGGATTTCGGCGAGGAGGACCTGGCTGCGCTCCAACGGATCATCCTTCTGCAGATCATCGACGAGAAGTGGGTAGCCCATCTACAGGACATGGAGAGCATGAAGGAAGGGATCGGGTTGAGAGGTTACGGGCAGATGGATCCCCTTCGTGAATACAAGAAGGAGGGGTATGCATTGTTCGAGGAGCTTATGGATAGGATCCGAGAGGATACACTCGGGACCTTGAACCGCCTGCAGATACTGAGACAGCGGCCTCCTGAGGTCCCCCGGAGAAGAAGGGGAGAGATGCAGCTCAGTCGCGGGGAGGGTGAGGGACGTGCTGTCACGGTCAAGCGGGAAGGTGAAAAGATCGGCAGGAATGCCCCGTGTCCTTGCGGGTCCGGTAAGAAATATAAGAAGTGCTGCGGTGCCAGGGCATGAAATCGGTGGGAGGCGAGGGGTGGAGGTGAAAGAGATGAGCGCAGAGGGCCATGTAGTGCAGGGGTTTCGGGCTGCGGCAGTAGCTGCGGGCCTGAAGAAGCACGGCGGGCCGGACCTTGGTCTGATCGTTTCCGACGGGCCCGCGGCGGCCGCTGGGGTGTTCACCACGAACCGGGTTCGAGCAGCCCCTGTGAGCCTGTCCCAGGAGCATATTACAGGGGGTAAGGCGCGCGCCATCATTGCAAACGCAGGATGCGCCAATGCCTGCACCGGTGCTGCAGGTCTGGCGGACGCGCGAAGCACGGCCGACATGGTGGCCCTTGCCGTCAATGCCGCCCGGGAGGAGGTGCTGGTGGCTTCAACCGGAGTCATCGGAGCGCCCTTGGCGGTTGACAAGATAGCCTCGGCCCTGCCCGGGCTCATGGACGGACTTTCCGAAAAAGGCCTGCCGGCCGTGGCAGAGGCCATTATGACCACAGACTCGTTCCCCAAGTTGAGCCTCTTCGAAGGGACAGCGGGCGGGCGGAGCTACCGTATCGTGGGCATGGCCAAAGGGGCCGGCATGATCATGCCTGATATGGCGACTATGCTCTCTTTTATATTGACCGATGCCGGCGTATCATCTCTGGACCTGAAAATGGCCGTTTCAAGGGCCGCGGATACGACCTTCAATCGCATCACTGTGGACGGCGATACCAGCACGAACGACACGGTGTTTGCATTGGCCAACGGCAGGGCCGGAACCGGGGATCTTTTCGGAGCGGAACTGGACGATTTTCGTGAGGGACTTTGTCAAGTCATGCAGGAACTGGCCCTGATGATAGTGCGGGACGGCGAGGGCGCGACCCGGGTCATCCTTGTACGGGTTCAGGGGGCCAGGACTGCTGAGGAGGCTTCAAGGGCGTCACGGACAGTGGCCAATTCCAATCTGGTCAAGACGGCCGTGTGCGGCAGGGACCCCAACTGGGGAAGGATCATGGCGGCCGTCGGCCGTTCCGGCGTGACGATGGAAGAGGACCGTGTGGATATCTGTATAAACGATATTCCCATCGTGAAAGAAGGCCTGGGCATGGGTATGGACGCAGAAAAGCATGCGTCCGCGATCATGGCGCGTGAGGAGACGATTCACATTACGGTCAACCTCCATCAGGGGGATTGCGAGGACTCCGTGGCCACCTGCGATCTTACAAAGGACTATGTTGCCATCAACGCCGACTACAGGACTTAAGTCTTTATAAGCCGTAACTTTGCAGATATTGCATCCTTGACGAAGCCATAAAGAGTCTTTTTTACAAGCCATCATGATTCGGAGGGCATCATGCATGCAGTGATCATGGCGGGAGGTTCCGGGACACGGTTCTGGCCGGCAAGCCGAAAAGGCAGGCCCAAGCAGTTTCTGTGCATCACAGGGGCTGACCCCATGGTGCTGGACACCTGTAACCGGTTGGCCCCTATGGTTTCAGATGAGGATATCACCCTGGTGATGGGTGAGGAACACCTTTCCGAAGCCCGTGTCCTTTTTGAAGACAGGGCGGTTCACCTGATCGGAGAGCCCGTTGGAAGGAATACAGCCCCCTGCATAGGCCTGGGTGCGATCCACGCGGATTATCTGGGATACTCGGAACCGGTGGCCTTTATGCCGGCCGACCACTACATCGCAGACGTAAATGCGTTTCTAAACGCACTTAAGACGGCGTCTTTAATGGTAGTGTCGGGCGGCATAGCGACCCTGGGTATTGTCCCGACAAGGCCGGAAACAGGCTACGGATACATTCGAAAAGGGGAGCTTGTTTCAGAAAATCCCGGGTCGCTGGTTTACGAAGTGGACGGTTTCGTAGAAAAACCCGATGAAGAAACAGCCCTCAAATACCTTCAAAGCGGGGAGTATCTCTGGAATGCAGGGATCTTCGTGGCAACGCCCGGTACCGTCCTGAAAGAGATTCAGGCCTGCCTGCCGGACCTTTTCGAGGATATGCAAAGGTTGAGCGCCGCCTTAGGCACCGACGGTTTCGAGCGGGAGATGAGCGAGGTCTACGGCGGGCTCGAGGGCGTCTCCTTTGATGTGGGAGTCATGGAGAAGACTTCGTCGCCGGTCTTCGTAGTCCCCGCCGACTGCGGGTGGAGCGATGTGGGCTCCTGGAATTCTGTGTACGAGCTTCGTCGGAACGAACAGGACCGGGTCGGGAACCTTGTGGATGGAGAAGCCCTGTTGACCGACTGCCGCAGGACTTTCGTCTCCTCCGGGGGGGGACGGCTGGTGGCCTGTCTGGGCATGGAGGGATGCCTGATTGTGGACACGCCCGATGCCCTGCTGGTGGCGGATCTGGATCACAGCCAGGAAATTCGACGGATAGTTGATAAACTGGTCCGAAGGGGCCGAGGGGACCTGCGGTGAAAGGGCCTCACCTCATCATCAGAGGAAGATGGTGCGATAGGATGAAAATAAGGCGCTAACGGGGTGGCGGTAAAGTCCGCCTGAGCCTGACCCCGTCATGCCGTGTCTGTAAAAAATACGGTCCGGTACAGTTGTCCGCTTCCGGAGGATCATCCGCGCTTCGTGTCCTCCTTTGCGGTTTCAACTCTACCGTCCCAGCCAGCCGTCCACCTGTTTTTTATTCTCACGAATAAAGCGCTTGGCGTTTTCATAGCGGTCTGCGCCCGGTTCGGAATTCCAGGCCATAACCATCTGTAGCTGGTTCGCGTCTTTCCAGGCAAAGTTGTTCAGGAAATTGTAGACCTCGGGCATATCGTCCTTAAGGCCCTTCCGAACGATGGTGTCGATGTGTTCCTCGTCTCCCAGGATTCCCTTGGGGTCTTCCAGGTACTTGAGGTCCCATTTCCCAAACATCCAGTGGGGAGACCAGGCGGTGACTATGATCCACTCTTTGTTCTTTATGGCATTGGACAGCGCTGCCGTCATCATGGCGTCGCTTCCCTCCATGAGTTCCATATTGTCCATATTGTATTCCTTGACGGCCTTTTCCGAGAGCCCCATCAGGCCCGCACCGGGATCGATGCCGGTGATCCGTCCCCCGAACTTGTCCGCATGGTCGTTGATTTCTTCCATGGAGTCGATGGTGACATAGGTGGGCACGGCCCAACCGAGGCGGGCGCCGTGGGTTATGGGCCCCAGGTTTTCCACATCGTCCTTGACCTTTGCATAATAATCGGCATGGGTTACGGGCAGCCAGGCTGTCACCATGCCGTCTACGTTTCCAGTGCCGACGGCCTGCCACATGGCCGCCGCGGCCACAGGCAGCATCTCCACCTTATAACCCATCTCCTCCTGCAGAACGGCCTGGGCCACAGTGGTACTGGCGGCCGCGCAGTCCCATTCAACGTAAGCGAGCCTTACGCTCTTGTCCTGGGCGAACGCCGAGCCGGTCGCGAGAAGCAATATGGACATTACAGCGAAACATGTCTTGGTGAACGTACCTTTCATTGTGTACCTCCTTTTTGGGTTTTTGGTTAAAATAAAAGGATCATCACTTTTACCGATTATAAAAAAGACCCTGAGGGGGTCTTGGCCTTATTGCTTGTCGCCGGAGGCCACTCTCTGCAGAACCCGGTCGAGAATAATCGCCACTATGACGATGGCGATTCCGGCCTCGAAACCTTTCCCCATTTGTAACCTCTGGATGGCCCTCCACACTTCGCCGCCCAGACCGCGGGCCCCGATCATAGCGGCGATGACCACCATGGACAGCGCCAGCATGACCGTCTGGTTCACGCCGGCCATTATGGTGGGTTTTGCCAGGGGGAGCTGCAGTTTGATCAGCTTCTGCCACCGGTTGGAACCGAAGGAGTCGGCGCATTCGATCAGCTCCCCCGGGACCTGCCGAATCCCGAGACAGGTCAGTCGAATGGCCGGCGGCATGGAAAAAATAACCGTGGCGAAAATGGCCGCCACTTTACCCAGCCCGAAAAAGGGAATTGCCGGAATGAGATAAACAAAGGCCGGCATGGTCTGCATGATATCGAGAATGGGCGACACAATACGGTAAATCGTCTGGCTTAGGGCCGCGAGGATGCCCAAGGGAATGGCCAGCGAGATGGCCGTGAGTGTGGCAAGGATCACCAGGGCGATAGTGCTGATGGTGGCAGACCACAGACCCATGTTCCATATAAGCGTCAGGCCTGCAAGGGCTAATATGACAATGCCCCTCTTCCTGGTCATCCACCAGACCAGACCCGATGCAACGATGATGAACACCCAGGGCGGAGGAAACATCATGGCGTTTTCCAGAACCCTGATAAAAGTCTCCATCACCTCCGTAAAGGCGATGGTGAGGAAGGCGAATTTGTCCACCAGGAAGTCGAGAAACCGTTCAATGTTGGCTCCAAGAGGTAGTTTAGGGATTTCCATTAGTTTTTTCCTCGTTCAGCCAGGGCGGCCAGGAGGGCGCCCCTGATAATAACGCCCTTTAGCCGGCCTTCCTGGCTGATTACAGGCAGTGGATAGGGAAGCCCCGACATAAGGGTAATCAGGTCTGTTGCCGGCGTGTCCGGATGGACGGAGGTAAAGTCCTTTTTCATGCAGTTTTCCAGGTCCTTTTCGCCCCGCTTCACCGCCTCGGAGGCGTCTTCGGCGCTGACCAGCCCCAGGACTTCATGACGCCGGTTAAGGACGAAAAGCTGGGACAGCCGTTCCTTCTGCATCATTCTAAGAACTGTTTTGGGGCCGTGGGAGTCGATATGGGCCACAGCCTTGACCTTGACCATGACACTTTCGGCGGTCAAAACCTTGCTGATGTCAACATTTTCCACGAACCGGGCGACATAATCGTCAGCCGGGTTTGTGAGAATCTGTTCCGCAGTTCCCATCTGGACAATGGCCCCGTCCTTCATGAGGACGATCCGGTCTCCTATCTTGAGTGCCTCATCAAGATCATGGCTGACAAAAAGGATGGACTTTTGCATGCTTTCCTGCAGGGAAATCAGTTCGTCCTGCATGTCGCTTCTAATGAGCGGATCCAGGGCGCTGAAGGCCTCGTCCATGAGCAGGATATCCGGGTCCATGGCCAGGGCCCGGGCCAGGCCCACCCGCTGCTGCATACCCCCGGAGAGGTTCTCGGGGCGGTAATCCTCCCATCCCTTGAGGCCCACCTGTTCGATCACCCGCATGGCCGTTTCCCGGCGCACGGCAGGCTCCACACCCCTTATTTCCAGACCGTATTCAACATTCTGGCAGACCGTCCGGTGGGGGAGAAGGGCGAAGTTCTGAAACACCATGGCCAGTTTTGTCAAGCGGAGTTCCCTGAGGTCCTGTTCGTTCAGGGTGGTCACGTCAACATCATCGATATAGACTTTCCCCGCTGTCGGATCGATGAGTCTATTGACGCAACGGATGAGCGTGGACTTCCCGCTTCCCGAAAGACCCATGACGACAACTATTTCTCCCTCGGCCACCTCAAAGCTGGCATTGTTTACGCCGACGCCGCAGGCGGTCTGTTCGAGAATCTTTTCCTTGGAGAGTCCCTGGCCGAGCAGGTCCAGGGCCTCTTTCGAGCGGGAACCGAAAATTTTTGTCAGGTTTTCAATACGAATTTTTGTAGCCATAGGACAGCTGATTCCTTGCGTGAGGGTGGCGCAGGCATAGTTTGTTTGTTTGGTTTACAGAAACCGAACCTAAGGGCGCAACTTGAGGGGTTCGAACGGAATCTATAATAATTATTTACTATTAGCAGGTTCGCACTCTTTTGTCAAACCGTGCAGCTTGCCGGATCGATCCCAGTGCAGGGTCATTCTGCGTAAAATTTTGAAATAATTAGGATATATTGTATGGAAGAAATCAGTCGAAGCGGCGGGATTTGATGCGTAGCGGATGATTCCAGTTGAATAGGCCGCCGGGAATATTTCATGCGCCCGCCTGCGGTTCAAGCTGCAGGCAGCTCCACTGTGAAACAGGTCCCCTTGCCCCGGCCGCTTTGCAGGCGGATCGTTCCCTGGTGTTGGTGAAGGATGGAGAGGATGATGGCAAGGCCCAGCCCGGTCCCTTCGCCCGCGGTCTTGGTGGTAAAAAACGGATCAAAGATCCTGTCGCGTATGTCTTGCGGAATACCTGGACCATTGTCCGTGACGTTCACACAGACCCGGTCATTCTGTATGTAGCTTCGTATCTCGATCTTGCCTTCGCCTTCGGGTCGACTCTTCAGGGCGTCCATGGCGTTGATGATCAGGTTCATCAGGACCTGCTGCAGGCCGTTTCGCTCTCCCCTGACTCCGGGCAGGCCTGCGCCTCTTTCGAGAACGCACTGAATTCTTTTCATATGGAACTGGTGCTCCAGCAGGTTGTGTGTATCTTCCAGTACCTGGTTGAGGTCCACATACTCCCGGGTCCCCTCAGGGACCCTGGAGAATGACCGGAACTTGACAATGATATCCCGAAGGCGAAGAAGCTCAGACTGGACTATTTCCATCTGCCGCTGATGCTCCTCTTCCATGGGCTCGTCCAGGATGAGTTCGAGCATCCCCAGGAGCGCGGTCATAGGTTGACCGATTTCATGTACGATGCCGGCGGCCATCTGTCCGAATGCACTCATCTTGGCGGATTGGACCAGGAGCTTTTGTCCCTGCTCCAGCTTCATGCTCATCTCATTGAAAGACCGGCCCAGGGTCTCGAACTCATCCCCTGTGTTGATTTCCACCCGCGTCCCCAACTCACCATGACCGATGCGGTCGGTGGCCGCCCTGAGGGTCTCGATGGGTATGAGGCTCTTGCGGATAAGGACCACGCTTAGGAGGGCTACGACCCAGAAGGTGAGAAGGACCATGAGGAGAAAAAGGGCTTTGAAGTTGTTCACAGGGGCCAGGATGCTGGATCTGGCCTCGCATAGGACGATGGCCCAGCCCGTGGTGAAAAAGCGGGGTTTGAGGAACAACTCCCAGGAAGCGGCTATGTATTTATCTCCTTCCAGCTCGAATTCAAAGTGCCCGGCCGACCGGGAGCGTTTGAACAGGTCCGGCCGCTGTTCCTCTGGACGGAAGGCCGGGAGGGATGAGATGAGGGCCTGGTTCTCATGATTGCTGATCACCATCTCCACCTCGGGGGGGAGGGTGCCCTCCGATTCCACGCCCCAAAGATAAACAGGGTTGATCTCCGCCAGGAGGAGCGGGGACGCCTGGGACTCAGGATCGATCAGCCTTGCCATGTAAACAATATGATGCGGTTCTTCCGCCCGGGTCATGACGAGGGTATGGCCCTCCTCCAGATGTGCCTGCTCCGGATGGAGCACCTGAGGGGGCGGTCCCGGGTCTCCCATGATCTCTGTCACGGTCCCGTCATTCTCCACCCTTGACAGCGCCAGGAATCGGCTCCCCGCCCCCTTATTCGAGGCATATGGGACAAGGGTGACTTCACCCGGGGTGCTCTCCCTCAATTCCGATGCTATCATGTTCATCTCGGTTTCGAGAAAGAGCAGGTGTTCATAGATCTCGAATCCCTTGGTCTTGCACATCTGGCGCAGTCTCTGTCTGGACTGCTGCTCCAGTTCGCCGCTCACAAAGAGAAAGGAGAACCCTGAGATCATTAAAAGCGGCAGAAGCGCACATAAGACAAATAACCCGAACACCCTTCGGGCAACCCGGCTCTTTAAAAAGCTCATTTCAATTCTTGAAAGTCTCATGGATCCTCGATCGGTCCATACGAGGCGGCCGTTACGGACAGGCCGGCCTGAATCCATCTACAAGCGCACCGCGCGTCAGTATTGTGACGCGAGCCCGATGTAATCCCCGTCATAGGCGCGGACGATGTCGTCACGGCTGAGGTTGGAGGTAAGCGGGGCAACGCTTTCCCCGTCCGGCCCGGCACTCCACAGGTCGTAATCCGTATTCAGGGGAACAAGAAAGCGATCCTTTCGCCACTTCCCCTTGGGCACGTTTTCCAGGGCATGGTAATGATAGGGATTGCCCCAGGGGTCCTTTAAGGGCCCCATACCGAGATCGTCCAGGGTCTCGGGCAGATTTCCATTTTCCTGGAGATAATGATCAATATATGCCTCTATCTTTTTCATATCATTAATTGCAACATTGGTTCTGACCCTGATCATTAAGTCTTTGTAGCCGATTGTTGCTATCCCTGCAAGGGTACCCATGATTGCAAGGGAGATGAGGAGCTCTACCAGTGTAAAGCCCAGAATACCTGCCTTTTTTTGTCTCAATATAATTAAAAAAGCAGGATAATTATGCCTTTTTATAATTAAAGTTATTACTCTTTTGCTACATATCATATTAAAAGAAACTTTCTTAAGGCGGGGAGGACATCATGCCCCGCCTGCAGCACGGGATATCTGCGCCCTGTCGGGCATATGAAACAATGCCCAGCCTCCGGCGGGCTCATGGTGCGCTATCAAAGAACTCACTGCAAATAGCGCGCCGCCTTACATTTGGCTGAGCAGATTCCGGGCCGTTACCAGGCCCAGGAGCAGAAAGACCGCTCCCAGTGCGAGTATGATTTTGAGCCCGGTAAAGCGGGTGAGATTATATCGAGGTTTTTGGATAGAGGGGCGGTTGAACTGGGCGAGCAGGATGATACGTTCTCGAAAGATCCTTCCCTGCCTGGATTCAGGGTTTCGAAAGATAAACGCCTGATATTTGGCCGCAGCAAGATCCAGCCGGCCTGACTCGCGGCAGTAGATGAGAAAAGCCTCGTGGCCTGTCTCGTCTTCGGGAAATTTTTCAATACGTTGCCACAGGATTTCGATTTCGGGGTCCCCATCGCAGTCATCGGCCGTAATTTCCGGGATACGGGCGATACCTTTTTCCCAAAGCGCGAATATCAGGCCGCACTTCGGGCATGACTCGGTTTCCGGTCTAACGGACCTCAGGCATTTCGGGCAATGGGACTCCGCCTTGTCTGCCGGCTCTTTGCCGGAAGGGTGGAGTGAAACCAGCCGGGGGCGGGTGTGAGGGGCTTGCTGGGCCGGCCGGGGCCCGGTTTTTCGTGTTGAATGGTTGTTGTTGGACATGGGGTGCAGGACCTCATCTTTTACACTGAATCAGTCGAACCGGTTTTCTTTTTGCCAGTATACAACGACTTTGCGGCCGGCTCAATCCAGACATGTGATCTCGGTTACGTAGGGACGCCTGTTGTGACCGGAAAGATGATATGTTATCCGGGCCCTGCAGGGGACGGCAAGATTCTCGAAGGTCAGGGGTTTCCCTTTTTTGTCCTTGATGACCGCTTCCGGGGCCACGCGGAACGGTCGTTCTTTGACAAAAATGAAATTAGCTCCTGTTGCCTTGTCTTGGACATAGACCTCCCGGCTTTCTCTTTTATCCAGGACCGGGGTGACGGACGGGGAGCCTGCGGCCTCGACAATAGGGAAAAACAGGAATACGAAGAAGAAGAGCAGTGGGAGAACAACCTTCCTTCCCTTGCATGCTGCGCGCTCACCTTGACCGTTCATACGCTTTGAGTCCTCCGTATCACTTCTCACGCCAGCTTATGAGGCCGCTCTTGATACTTAAGGCGGGCGTTAATGTTTCTTCTACCACCGCGCCGGTGCTTTGCTGGATAAAGGCCTTTGCGCCTTCTTCGCGTCCTATGTGGACGCCCAAGGGTGAGGACTTGCCCGCACCCAGGTTGATTCGCCCCAGCAGCCTTTCATACTCAACATCCATGCCGTCTTCCTTGACGATGATGATCTCGATGTCATTTTTGAAAACGGATTTGTAGTAAGGTGTCCCGGTCTCGAAGTATAGTCCGTATAGAAAACTGTCGCCGCCGAACTCGCAGATGTCGTCGTTGGGGAGGAACGTGGGTGCAAAGGCGATCCCTCCCAGGAGAGTGATCTTGGCCAAAGAGCGCTCCCCTGAGACCGGCAGCGTCCTCCTCCAGCCGTCCTTGGCCCGGGCCGTATCCACCAGTTGATCCCAGGTGCCGAACAGGTTTAAGGAGTTATCGTAGACCGTCCCCGAAGATGTGACGATGTAAGGGTCTGCATTGAAGAGGTCCGTGCTGAAGTCGAGGGTCTTGGACTTCGTGTAGTCGTGGTAATAGTCGTCGGGTTCAGTATCGTAGTAGGCGTTGAAAAAGGGATCCACCAGCCCGAAGAGGTATTGGGCGGCGGTGTCGGTCTTGTCGCTCTCGGAGAGGTAGCGGCCAGTCCCGCCGTAGACCCAGGCGTTGTCAAAGTGGTCGATACTGAGGGAAAGGGGGGCTGTGATCGGGCCTGGTGTGGCCACGAGCGGGCTGAAGGTCCATGGCGAATTAA
>CAZEIA010000033.1:0-23484 GCA_964512335.1 uncultured Desulfobacterales bacterium | reverse complement strand
GTGAGCACACCCTGGATCACGAGTGCCTGATTTGTTTTTCACTTAGCACAAAGGGGGAAGACCGTCAAAAGAAGTTTTTCACAAGCAGGGGTCAGATTCAATACCTTCCCGAGAAAAAACAGCCTTTATCAGGTACATTTTTTGCAATATACTCCCGGAAGGCAAGGCTGTTATACCGATCGACGGACCGGTGCCCGCGCCTGAATTTTCGGAACATATTAGTATTCCATGTTATTTTCCGAAAACTCAAGGTTTCCACCTGCCGGTGAACTCAGGGACGGCCTTTCCACCGTCACGGAATCGACCTTTATTCGCCGCGGAATCGTAAGGCCTTCCCGAAGTCTGCGAAGGAGGAGCTTCTTCATGGCCTCAACGGAACCAGAAACCCTGTTCGCTGTAGCCTGCCCCGGCTGCGGGCGTCAGTATCGAGTACCGGTGTCATACCGTGGCAGGCAAATCGCCTGCAAGGGCTGCGGAAAGGCCTTAGCTCTGGAGCCTGAACCGTCATCCGAAGAGGTCCCGTCCTTGGAGACAGCTTCAGCAGACCCTGGAGCCGAGGCCCTTGACGGGGATGAGGCCTGCCTTGTACTGGGCAGGCTTGCCCTTAAGCACGGTTTGCTTGATGAGAACCAACTCAAGGAGGCCTTGGCAATACAGAAGGAAGAGAAAAAGCAGGGTAAAAGGTCCCTGCTTGGGTCCGTGCTCGTGCGAAAAGGGTTCATCACCCAGAACCATCTGGATTTTCTCCTCTCGGTCCAGATTATGATGGAGACCCGCGGGCTGGATCGCCAGTTCGGTGCGATCGCCGTGGACAACGGCTTCGTGGAAAATGAAGACCTGGAGGCGGCCCTCAAGGAACAGGAACGTATCTTCAAGGAAGACCGCTCAGTCCGGCTCATCGGAGAAATTCTGGTGGAGCGGGGAAAAATGGACCCTGGCGACCGTGATTCGGTACTGGCAAGGCAGCATCGCCTGGGCGTTCCGAGCAGGGAAACCGAAACTCCCCAGCCGGCGGCCACACTCTTGTCCCAGCACCCGGAACCGGCCCCGGAGCCATTGGATCAAATCTTCCAGGTAAACCTCTCCCCCGACGGGCTCACCGCTTCGATCTCCTTGTTCGGTTCCGTTCCCAAAAACACAACGGTCCAGGACCTGAAGTCCTTTCTTGAACGACATGGGGTGACTCACGGCCTGTTGCAGGAAGATGGCTTGGCTGCCTTGATCAGGGAAGAAGTCCGGCCAGGTCATTCAACTACGGTTGCCCAAGGAACGCCCCCCCAACCAGGGCGCGACGCCCGCATTATCTATCACTTCGACACAGACCCCCTGAAGGTGGGCACCATTAAGGAAGGGGGTAACATCGACTTCAAGGACAAAGGTGACATTCCCCAGGTCCAAAAGGGAGACCTGCTGGCGGAACGAATCCCGCCGGAAGAGGGCATACCCGGTACGGATGTGAGCAGCAACCCTATTCCCTCACCCAAACCGAGAAACCGCAAGCTTCGAAAAGGAAAGGGAACGGCCCTGTCGGAGGACGGTCTTAACCTCATAGCCGACCAGTCCGGCCGTCCCGAGATCAGCGCCGACGGCAAGGTATTTGTCTTTTCAGAATACAATATCCAGGGAGATGTGGACCTCAAGTCAGGACATGTGGACTTTGAAGGCGACATCCATGTGGCCGGGGCCGTCCAAAAGGGGTTCCGCGTGCGAGGCGGAAACCTTACGGCCAACGAAATTGTAGGTGCGGAGGTCCTTGTCAGGGGCGATGTGGTTGTCACCGGAGGAATCATCGGTGCGGACATTCGGATAGGAGGAAACCTTCGGGCCCGATACATCAATAAGAGCCGTGTACGTGCCTTCGGAGACGTTATCATTGAAAAGGAGGCCATTGACTCGGAAGTTGAGACAAGTGGGGCTTTCATTATAGTTGCCGGGCCTGTGTACTCGTCAAAGATAATTGCCAAGAAAGGCATCGAGGCCGCCCAGGTGGGATCTGCAACCTCAAATCCCTGCCTCTTCATAGTGGGTACGGACGACAGGGTGAAAAATGAAATCCAGAGTATTCAAGATCGAATCGACAGGGTCTTGGGAGAACTCGACGCCCTTCAGAAAAACATCGATGGCCTGAACATTGAAAAGCAGAATATTTCCCTGGAATTGGGCAAGGAAGTCCAGCAGCTTGACGCGTATAACGTCAGGAAACGGCAGCTAGAGGAAAAAATCGGCGAGGCGCGGAAAGCCGGGGACAAGGCCCTGCAAAACAAGATTCAACAGGCTGCCCAGGTCCTGGAGAATGAAATACAGAATCGGGACAAGGCCCTGGAGGCGTACTTCTCCAAGGAAGAGACCGTCAACGAGGAAATAGAAGCATATAAACAACAAATAGAGCAAAGGAAATTGAGGATAGAAACACTTAATTCTGAAATAGATCATGTTGAAGAGTGGTCCAAATCAGAAAAAGCCTCATCTATTGTAAAGGTTTATGGTAATATTTTTCCCTACACAATTATAAAAGGGAGATATACAGCTTTGACACTCCCTGAAAAATACCAAGGTTTACAGATTAAAGAAACTCACTACGAAAAACCCGTAGACGGCAAGGAGTGGAAGCTCAGGCTTTCCCCTTTGAAGAAATAAACTCCATTTAATGGGCCGGGATGAAGAAATCCTCGTCCATGATTTTTTGAGGGAGCCAATGGATGTCAAGTTCATAAATCCGTTTATAACCGCCACACTGCACGTCCTGAAAACCATGGCCCACACCGATGTCACCGCTGACAAGCTGTTTATAAAAAAAGACAAGATAGCCCGGGGGGATGTCTCCGGAATCATCGGCCTCACCGGCAAGGTGAGCGGCACCATCGCGGTCAGCTTCACTGAAAAGAGCATCCTGGCCATTGTGAGCAGGATGTTCGGCGAGAACATGACCACACTCAACAACGAGATAGGTGACGCGGTGGGCGAGATCTCCAACATGATTTCCGGTCAGGCCCGACAGGCCCTTGAAAAGATCGGCTTGCCCCTACAGGCGGCTATCCCCACAGTGATAATCGGCAAGGGACACCAAATCACGCACATTACGAGCCAACCGGTAATTGCCATTCCTTTCCGGACTGAAAACGGAGGGTTCACCATAGAGGTCTGTTTCGAGGGATGAGAGATCTCAGCCGAGCCTCTCTCCATAGGTCTCCTCAAGGGCCTGAACAAGGGCCGTGAGCGTCTCGTTGACCGGAGTGGGAACACCCAAGGCCATGCCCTCCCGGGAGATCGCTCCATTAATGTATTCCACCTCGGTAATGCGCTCCCTGAGCACATCCTGAAGCATGGAGGCCATGTTTGAGGATGTGGCCCTGCAGACCTCGATAACCCGGGCAAGAGGGTCTTCGTAAGGAACCTGCACCCCTTTGGCATAGGCCACCTCGGCGGCCTCTGCCACGGCCTTCTCCATTATCCTCAGCGTACCCGGCACCTCAGGCAGGCGGCCGTTTCGAAGACGGGTAAGGGCCGTAAGCGCGTTGATGCCCACGTTAACTATCAGCTTTCCCCATATGAGTTCGCGAACACGCTCCGAGGACCGCGCCTCGAACCCCGCCCGAATGAACGCCTCCACCAAGCGGTCGGCCGCGTCCGGCGGCTCTTTGCGGGGTCCCACCACAGTCTCTCCCCGGCCGGCGTGCCAAACCCGTCCGGTCTCCAAGAGGGTTGCCCCTTCGGACGTGACCCCACCCAGGACCCGCCCCTGGCCGAATATCCGCTCCAGGGTGTTTACGTGTCCAAGCCCGTTCTGCAGGGTGACAATAAAGGGGTCCCCTTGAATCAGCTCCCTGACCGCCCGACCCGCCGCCTCGGTCCGATTCGATTTCACGCAGATCAGCACAAATTCCGGATCACCGGACAATGGGCCTATGGTCGCGGGGACCCGTATCTCGTATTCACCGCTCAAACCCTCGACGCGAATGCCCGAGCCGTCCATCTCGGCCGCCCGATCTGGTCGATAGTCCAGAAGCTCCACTTCCAGCCCCGCTCTCTTGAGACTGGCTGCAAACAGGCAGCCCATGGCGCCGGGTCCCACCACTAGAAAGTCCATGCCGCACCCTTCCCCTTTACATCTTCTCCGCCTCTTCGCCCTTCATGACAAAGGTGTGCTCAGGTCCGGGAAACTCGCCTCGCTCAACCTCCGCCTTGTACTGCGTCAGGGCCTCAACTACAAGCGGGGCCAGGTTTGAGTACTGCTTTACGAATTTGGGCGTGAACCGATCAAAGAGACCCACCAGATCGTGATACACAAGGACTTGGCCGTCACAGTCCACTCCCGCTCCGATGCCGATGGTGGGAATGCGAAGCTCCGCGGTGATCCTCGCCGCCAGGCGATCGGGAATGCATTCCATAACCACCATGAAGGCGCCGGCCCTCTCGAGGTCCGCGGCCGATTGAATCATAATTCTTCCGCTCCCGGCGTCCTTCCCCTGTACCCGAAACCCGCTCAGCATGGTAGCGGTCTGGGGTGTGAGCCCAATATGGGCGCACACAGGAATGCCGGCCCGGACCACCGCCTCCACCACCGGCGCCATGTCCGAGCCGCCCTCCAGCTTCACAGCATCGCAACCGGCCTCCTTGATAAAGCGACCGGCGTTTTCAACAGCCTGCTCGCAACTCACATGGTAGGACATAAAGGGCATGTCCCCTATAATGAAAGCTCTCTTAGTGCCTCGCCGAACGGCCTTACAGTGGTGGATCATCTCGTCCATGGTGACTGGAACCGTGGAATCGTATCCAAGAACCACCATGCCCAGGGAATCCCCCACAAGTGTCGTGTCAATGCCTGCCTGGTCCACCAGCCGCGCTCCGGGGTAATCGTACGCGGTCATCATGGTTATCTTCTCCCCGGCCTCCTTTTTTCCCTGGAGTTCAGCGATCGTTACTTTATCTCTTGCCATGGAACCCTCCCCTGTGGGTTTGGTGCGGCCCGCCGGCGCTTATCCCGAGCGAAAAAAAAGGCCCTTCGAGTCAACGAAGAACCTGGACCAATCGAGGACGACCGAAAGCTCCGTTGATGCTCCAGCAGCGCCGAGTTTAACGCTGCCGGCTTTGCAACGGGCCCTTACCAAGGCTTTTCGACCGTCCCGGTCACACTCGAACAGGATCCAGGCGGCGTCACCAAACAATTCCGAATTCAATTATGTCGACCACAACACTCGGTTCAGGCTCAGGGCTTCGCGTCCCCCAAGCATCAAGGGATCACACGCCCTCCGAGCCTGTATCTGTTTTTATACCACATATGCAGCGACCGCTGTCAACGGAAACCTGTCCATGCTTCCACGAGCCCTGCCGTTACCCTTCCATCTCCGACTTCATCATTCCCCGCGCCGACACTTCTCATCGGTAATTCCGCACGGTTGTTGTTTTGCTATCGTAAAATCCAGTTTGACACATCGATTTTTCCTGGGTACTTTTCACTCGACACGAGTTACCGCTCTAGTGATCGATCTCATAATATCCCGTTTTCAACTTGCTCTAAGAATGGGGGAGAAAGTATGAAATCACCAAAAAACCTTTTGGCAACAAAATGGGGCATCATTTTGGTAGGCGGCCTTATAGGAATCCTGGCCGCCCTGCTTCAGAAATGGGGCAATCCGGCCAACATGGGAATCTGCGTTGCCTGCTTTGAAAGGGACATTTCAGGCGTCTTAGGCCTTCACCGGGCCGCGGTAGTCCAGTACATGCGCCCGGAAATCATGGGGTTCGTGCTAGGGTCACTCATTGCCGCCTACGGTTTCAACGAGTTTCGCCCAAGGGCCGGTTCCGCGCCAATCGTGAGATTCGTCCTGGGGGTCTTTGCCATGATAGGGGCCCTGGTGTTTCTCGGATGCCCGTGGCGGGCGGTGCTGCGCCTGGCGGGCGGTGACGGGAACGCCATACTGGGAATCGGTGGCCTTGCTTTCGGCATCTGGATCGGGACCTTGTTTTTGAAAGGCGGTTATAACCTCGGTCGTACTCAGAAGACCTACACGTCCGTGGGCTGGCTCCTGCCCCTTATCATGCTGGGGTTCCTGGCACTGAGAATAATCTTTCCACCGATGGAGGGAGAAGCGCAAAGCGGTGTGTTGTTTTACAGCCTCAAGGGGCCGGGCTCCATGTACGCCCCCCTCATAGTCTCACTCATCATCGGGCTTGGCATAGGGTTTCTGGCCCAAAGAAGCCGTTTCTGCACCATGGGGGCCATTAGAGACCTGGTGCTATTCAGGCAGATGCACCTGATGCTGGGCCTGATCTCACTGACTGTGTTCGCATTTCTTGCCAACCTTGTGCTGGGGCAGTTCAACCCGGGGTTCACCGGTCAACCTGTTGCCCACACCATGCATTTCTGGAACTTCGCAGGCATGGCCGTGGCGGGCTTGGCATTCGCCCTTGCCGGAGGGTGTCCGGGCCGACAGCTCTTCCTGGCTGGCGAGGGCGATGGAGACGCAGCAGTGTTTGTTATGGGGATGATTGTGGGTGCCGCGTTCGCACACAACTTCGGCCTTGCAAGTTCACCCAACGGTGTCGGGCCTAACGGTATCGCAGCCGTAATCATCGGGCTGCTTGTCTGCCTGTTCATCGGGTTCACCATGAGAAAGAAGATCGCTTAGGGAGGATTTGATATGAGTCGTATAGTCGATGCAAGAGGCCTGAGCTGCCCGCAGCCGGTCCTGATGACGCTGGAAGAGATCAAGGAGCCGGCCGAGGGAGAGATAGAGATCCTTGTGGACACGGAGACGTCCAGGGAAAACGTAAGGCGCGCAGCCGAGAGCCGTGGCTGGCAAGTCAACGAGGTCGAAGAACAAGGGGAAG
The DNA here is from genome assembly GCA_964512335.1 of uncultured Desulfobacterales bacterium. GTDB lineage: Bacteria > Desulfobacterota > DSM-4660 > Desulfatiglandales > HGW-15 > JAIPEI01. The sequence goes on along the minus strand of CAZEIA010000033.1, from coordinate 16,653 downwards.
GGTTTAGAATTGTGATCAGGAAGGGCTGAGACGAAACATGGTTGGCTTTTTCAGAAAGAAGAAGACAGGGGCCTCAAATGAGGCTGACAATCGCGGCCGGGGAATACTTGTCTTCGACAACACCAGCGAGGTGATCCGCGCTGAAAACACCCTGAAAGCAAAAGGCTGGAAAATCAGGGTCATGGGGCCGCCCCCTGAAATCCGAAGCGGTTGCGACCTGGTCATCGAATTTCCCCTCATGGAGGAGTTGGAAGTCTTGAGGACACTTCAGGAGGGGGGAGTGTCTCCCCTTCAGGTGGTCCCGGTCAGCAGCCCCTTGCTTCAACCGGTTGAGCTTTTCCAGACCAAAGACTTCGGCCGGTATTTCATGGTCAGGGCGGCCAATATGAAGCTCACCGTTGACAAGAACTCGCAGACGATCGTCAACATATCAGGAGGGGGATGCCCGGACGTCCCCTACCTTGCCCGGGAAATGGTGGGAAAACCCCTTTCCAGCGCGCCTTTACCCCGGGAGGTCGGGCACACCCTCTGCGGGTACGCGCTCCAGATGGCATACGAAGAGATGGAGAGACAATGCTCACAGTGGTAGGGACCGTGCCGGACAATGATTTCCCTCTGGTATACGGGGAGGTCACGCTGGAGGACGACCTTATTCATGTTGATGGAAAGGCGGTGCCGGTGAACCGGGGCACGCCCGCACTGCTGGCTGCGGCTTTCAAGGCGGGCGAGGCTCTGGGCCTTCCTCCGCCTTCGGCATATCTTGTGGGGGACATCGGACAGGGCCACGGGAGCAGGCGTCTTTACGAATACCTGGTGCAGCACGCAGGGGCCTCCCGGGCCGGGATCATAGTGTTCCATTATCTGCAGCCGGATGTGGACTGGCACAACAAGGTCCTGTTCGCCCTGGAGGAAATGGACCCCCGACCCACACTCATCGCCGATGCAGGTTTCATGTACGCCGCCAAGATGAGCGGGCTGTCAGAGGCCTATGAACTCTTCACTCCGGACGCGGGAGAACTGGCCTTTCTGGCGGACGAAGAAGCGCCTCACCCCTTTTACACCCGCGGTTTCATACTTCACGAGGAAAACCTTATACCCGATCTCATCGACAGGGCCTATAAGCACAAGAATGCCGCTCGTTATCTACTGATGAAGGGGAGCAGAGATCACATTGCTTCGAGGAATAAGATCCATGCAGTCATTGACGGGCCGGTGAATGAGGCCCTGGAAGCCATGGGCGGCACCGGGGACACTCTCACAGGGATCGTCTCGGCCCTTATGGCCTCAGGGATGAAAACCGTGGAGGCGGCGGTGCTCGCAGCCCGGATCAACAGGGTGGCCGGGCACCTGGCAGACCCTACGCCCGCATCACAGGTTATGGAGATAATCGATCACATTCAGGCTGCAATGGACGAAGTCCCGGGGCATGGATTGGTGGACCGGGGCCGTTTTCAAACGGCGTGATGAGGTCGATCCAGGCCTTGATAAACACTTGTCAATGAAGTAAGTCAATTCCCTCAAATGCCTTCCCGTAGAACACCCCGGATCACGGCATTCAACACCTCCCATATCGAGCCGCCGCTCCTTGACCTATGGCAGGAAAGCGCTCGCTTGTTTCCGCTCAACAGGGTCCTCCCAGGGCAGAAGGGAGGGGCGAGTTGACAGTCGATTAGAAATATATTACAAATATAATCCAGATATAGGGGAGGTTCAAATGCCGAAGAATCACGGTCTTTCGCTCAGTGAGCTGGCTTTTCGCAAAATAAACGAGCTGATAGTCTCCCTGCAACTTCGTCCCGGCGCCCTGGTGGACGAGCGGGAACTGGAAGCCAGGCTGGAGATCGGCCGCACTCCCATAAGGGAGGCCCTGTTCAGACTGGCCGCCGAGGGGCTGGTGGAGGCGGTTCCCAACCGGGGCTTCTTTGTAAAATCCGTGACCCTGGAGGATGTGCGGGCGCTCTTCGAGGCCATGACCCTGCAGGAGAGAAACGGGGCCTTCCTGGCGGCCAGAAGGGCGGATCAGTCTCACATAAGCCAATTGGAAGAGCTTCACGCCATGCTAAAGGAGGCCATGCACAAAGAGGATTACCTCCAGGTGACCTTGTTGAACAGCCGTTTCCACCGGGTGCTCTATGACTCCACGGGGAATCAATTCCTGACCTCGGCCCTCAATCATCTTCAGAATCAGGCCCAGCGGCTGGCCTTTCTCTCCTACAGCAGGCGCATGGCGCAGGACGACCTCCAGGCCCACTTCCGCAGGGTCACCCAGGACCACCAGGAACTCATAAGGTTTATTCGTGAACGGAAACAATGGGAGCTGGTGGCCACGATTACCGAACACATTAAGCTCTTCCATTCCAGGGTGATCAGGTACCTGAGCCCCCCTGCCGAGGACTTGGATGCCCTGCTCAAGAGCGCAAGCCTTACCAGCATAACCGGAGGGGCACCAGCGGAGATTTCTTGATCAACAATTTCTGTTACGGACGGAGAGACGGATAAATGGATAAACGTTTCAGGCTGGCGGTTGATACGGGAGGGACCTTTACGGATCTCTGTGTGGTTGATCAGGAGAGAGGATCCCTGGCGGTCACCAAGGTGCCGTCCACCCCTGCCAATCCTGCGTTGGCGGTGATCGAAGGCATAGAAAAACTGATCGGGGAAGAGAAGATTACGGCGGAAAACATCCAGTTCCTGCTCCACGGGACAACGGTGGCCACCAACGCCCTGCTGGAGCACAAAGGGGCGGAAACCGCCCTCATAACCACCCTTGGTTTTGAGGATATCCTCCAGATCGGAAGGCAGAACCGCCCGGACCTGTACGACTTCTGGGCCAGGAGGCCCCTGCCCATCGTGCCCAGGCATCTGGCCTACGGCGTCCCCGAGCGGATCCTTTATACGGGCCAGGTTCTGAAGCCCCTGGACGAGGGCCGGGCTGAAGCAGTGGTTAAAGAGATAAGGGAGCAGGGTGTCAAGTCCATAGCAGTATCATTACTCCATTCCTATGCCAACCCGGCACACGAAAAAAAGTTGCTCCGGATCATTGAACGTATTCACCCTGAGGCCTACGTGACCCTGTCTTCCGAGGTGCTTCCTGAATTCAGGGAGTACGAACGGACAAGCACCATCTGCATCAACTCCTTTGTTATGCCCAAGGTCAACAACTACCTGGAGTTCCTGGACGGCCGCCTCAAAGACCTGGGCGTCGCCTCCGAACTCTATATCATGCAGTCCAACGGTGGTGTCATCACAGCGGAAATGGCCAGGGAGATGAGCGCCAGGACCGTCTTGTCAGGCCCGGCAGGCGGTGTCCTGACCGGAGTGCTGCTTGCGGAATCAACGGAGTTCAAAAACATTATCACCATTGATATCGGCGGGACCAGCTCGGACATCTCCTTGATCGAGAACGGTGTCCCCCGGCTCACCACGGAGAGCCAGATCGGCGGGTATCCCATCAAGCTCCCCATGATCGACATAAACACCATAGGAGCGGGCGGGGGCAGCATTGCGTGGATCGACAGCGGAGGGGCGTTGAGGGTGGGACCCCAGAGTGCAGGGGCCGATCCGGGGCCGGTATGCTACGGCCGGGGCGGGACCGAACCCACCGCCACCGACGCAAACGCCGTCCTGGGGCGCATCAACCCCACTTATCTCCTCGGCGGTGAAATGGAGATGTTCCTGGAAAAGGCATACGAGGCCGTTGAGAAGAAGATTGCACGGCCCTTGGGTATGGATGTCCAGAGGGCGGCTGAGGGGATCATCGCCGTGATGAATGCTAACATGATCCGAGGGATACGCCGTGTGTCGGTGGAGCAGGGCTATGACCCCAGGGGGTTCGCCCTTGTGGCTTTTGGAGGGGCCGGGCCGTTACACGCCGTGGAGCTGGCCCAGGCCCTGAACATGCTTCGCATTGTGATTCCCCCCCACCCCGGGATCGCGTCCGCCTTCGGCATGCTCTCGGCCGACGTGAGGCACGACTATGTCCAGACGCACATTGCCACCTCGGACAGGGCGGACGTGGCAGCCCTCCAGGAGGTCTACGAGCTCCTGGAAAATGAGGGGGTGACACAGCTACGGAAGGAGGGCTTCGAGGACTCGAACATCCTTCTGAAAAGGCATGCGGACATGCGTTACTCCCGCCAGGCTTACGAGCTCAAGGTCCCCATGAAGGCCGGGGTGCTGACTCCTGAAACGGTCAAGCTGGCGGTGGAGGCCTTTCACCTGGAGCACGAGAAGACCTATGGACACGCCCGGAGAGAGGAATACGTGGAGTTCGTGAACCTCCGGGTGGTGGCCTGGGGGAAACTGCCCGCCGCGTCCCTGCAAAAGAGAGGAGAGGCCCCCGACTCGGCTCCCGAGCCTTTGGCCTATCGGAGAGTGGTATTCAAGGACACCAGCCCGGTCGAGACCCCCATATATCAGCGGGACTCACTCCTCCAGGGCCAGCGGATTCAGGGGCCGGCCGTGTTGGAACAACTGGACTCAACCATCCTGGTCTTTCCGGAGTACGAGGCGGCCACCGATCCCTACGGGAATCTATTGATCACAGGCAGAGGAGGACCCCATGAAAACGGTTGACCCCATCACACTGGAGGTGATGCGGAACGCTTGCCAATCGGTCGCCGAGGAGATGGGCGCGGCCCTGATCAGGACGGCCCTCTCGCCCAACATCAAGGACCGCAGGGACTGCTCCACGGCCATATACACTGCCGGCGGGGATCTGGTGGCACAGGCCGAGCACATACCCCTGCACCTGGGCCTTATGGTCTCAGTGGTGAGAAAGACCCTGGAACGCTATCCCATCGAGAGGCTGGAGCCGGGTGATGCCATTATCACAAACGACCCTTATATCAGCGGTTCGCATCTGCCTGACGTGGTCATGATAACTCCGGTCTTCCTGGAAGGAGAATGCGTGGCTCTCCTGGCCAACCTGGCCCATCACGTGGACATGGGCGGGATGGTTCCGGGCGGAATGCCCACCACCTCTACGGAGATTTTCCAGGAAGGCATCCGCATTCCGCCGGTCAAGCTGAGAAAGCGGGGGGAGCCGGACGCGGAGATCATGGAGCTTATCACCAACAACGTCCGCACCAGCTATGAGATGCGCGGAGATTTTCAGGCCCAGATGGCGGCAAACAACGTGGGTGAGCGCCGCATTCAGGAGGTGATATCCAGATACGGGGTGGATGAGACGCACTTCTACATGAACGCAGTCATGGACTATGCGGAGCGCCGCATGACCAGCGCCATAGGAGACCTCCCTGAGGGCACCTTCACCTTTGAGGATTATCTGGAAGGGGACGGACTGAGCGATGATCTACTGAAAATAAAGGCTTCATTGTCCATAGGCGACGGCCGCATAACAGTGGACTTCACGGGTACCGATCCCCAGGCCCGGGGCTCCGTCAACTCAACCCGGGCGGTCACACTTGCCTGCGTGTACTACGCCCTCAAATCGGCCATCGGTCCGGAACTCCCTTCGAGCGGCGGGACCTTCCGCCCCGTGGAGGTGATCACCCCGGAGGGCACCCTGGTGAACGCCAGGTTCCCGGCGCCGGTTTCCAATGCCAACATCAATACCTCCCAGAGGATCACCGAGGTAATCCTGGGGGCGCTCTCCAAGGTCATCCCCGAACGGGTACCGGCCGCATCCACCGGAAGCATGAGCATTTTTACGGTGGGCGGTGTGGACCCGCGAACCGGCGAGTACTACTCCTATGTGGAGACCTATGGCGGAGGGCAGGGGGCTCTTTTCAACGCGGACGGGATGGACGGAGTTCATGTCCACATGACCAACACCATGAACACACCCACCGAGGTGATAGAGATCGCATACCCCCTGCGGGTGGAGCGATACGGCCTGGTACCTGATTCTGAAGGGCCGGGGCGATTCAGGGGAGGCCTGGGGCTCACCCGGGAAATCACCACAGTGGACCATCAGACCACCATCTCCATAGGCACGGAGAGGCGGGCCATACGTCCTTGGGGTCTTGCGGGCGGAAAACCGGGAGGGGCTTCAGCCACATGGATATTCGAGCCCGACGGGAACAGGCGGGAGCTCCCCACCAAGATTACGACTCAGGTGGAGTCAGGGACCCGGATCGTACTTCAGACCGCGGGAGGAGGCGGGTTTGGTGATCCGATGGAGCGCAGCCCCGAGCAGGTCTCCCGGGACGTGGCTGAAGGTTTTGTCAACCCTGAAAGGGCCGCAAGTGAGTATGGAGTGGCCATTGGCGCCGCAGGAAGCATTGATGAGGAAAAGACAAGGAGTATGCGCCGCGCCGCTCGGGCCGGGGGCCATGGGGCGGGCTGAGACGCCGCTGTCCTCTCCTGCATGCTGGACCCGGGCCTGCTTGAGGCCCGTTCCATCGTGGATATTCCGGTCACAGCCACTTTCGAGGCCTCGGCCCACCTGGCCTCCATGATGGGAAAACGCTTCAGCGTGGTCTCCACAGACCCCATGACCGTGGGCGGAATCGACATGCGGCTGGTGGACCTGTATGGAGTCAGGCAGAAGGTGGCCTCCCTTTGCTGGATCGGCATAACAGCCTGTGACCTCTATCCTGAGATCACACCCTCCGAGGAGATTGCCCGCCGTGTGGTGGAGGTGGGGCGGAAGTGCGTGGAGGAGGACCAGGCCGAGGTGATAATCCCCGGCTGCACCATCATAGGTTCCATCTTCACAAAGGTCTTTAACCAGGATCCGATGGAGGTGATCGGGGTCCCGGTGATCGACCCCATGGTGGCGGCCTTCAAGCAGGCCGAGATGATGGTGGACCTCTGCCAGAAGGCGGGATACCCGGCGGTGAGCCGCGCCGGGCTGTGGAGAAAGCCTCCCACCGAGGAGACCAGGGCCTTCAGGGCCTTCATGAGGGAGCATCCCTCGCCGGAGCAGGCCTACTCAAAGGACGAAGATCAGGAATGAGCTCCAAGCGGATTCAAGGAAGGGGGTGATAGGTTTTCAGGCACACCGTGAAGTTGATTGAACCCCCAGTGAGTGGAGCGGAATGACGAGTCTTAACATCAGAAAAGGAGGGAACGAGATGGTTTACACGAACAAAAAGGGTCTTTTGACGGTGGTCTGCGCGGCAGCAGCGGCCGCCATATTTGCGTTCTGCGGGACGGCCGAGGCCAGGACCTTGAAGATAGGGCATATTCTGGCCCCCGGCTCCAACCAGAACCAGGCCTTGGAAAAGGTCTTCAAACCCTATGTCGAGGAAAAGTCAGGGGGTGAGCTCAAGATCCGTGTGTTTCCGAACGAGCAGCTCGGCCATGCCCCCGATATGGTGGAGGGTGTCAAGTTGGGGCATCAGGACATGTTCCTTGGCAGCCAGACCTGGTTCGCTTCCCATGTGGAAGAGATCGGAGTTGCCACCATTCCTTTCATCTTCGAGGACAGGGACCACCTGCACCGCTGGGTTGACGAGGTGCTGGGCAAGGACCTCCAGGAGCAGTTGATAAAGAAGGGCAACCAGAGGTTCATCAACCTGGAGACCAAGTGGCATCGCGGTCCCTTCCGGGTGATCTGCTCCTCCAAGAAGCCCGTGCTCACGCCGGATGACGTAAAAGGCCTGAAGCTTCGGCTGTGGCCCGCCAAAATGATCCAGAAGTCATGGGCCGGTCTTGGAGCGGAGGTCCACACCATAGACTTTGCAGAGTCCTACCTGGCCCTCAGCCAGGGCGTGGTGGACGCCATAACTTCTCCTTTCGACCTGGTGTTTCCTCAGAAATTCTCAGAGGTGGCCAAGTACATAACGGAGCTCAGGCAGTTTCCGCAGCTCGAGCTGATCACCATAAACGAGGACGTATGGAATGGGCTCAGCGCCGAGCACCGGCAGATACTGCTGGATGCGGCGGCTGAGGCGGGCCGCTGGTACAACGAGCAGGCCCAGACCAGAGTGGAGGAGACCATAGAGAACAAACTGTTGAAGGTCCATGATGCGGTTTACATCCGGGTCAACAGGCAGCCCTTCGTGGATGCCTTCAGGAAGGATGTGCTGCCCGGGCTGATCAAGGACGGCCACGCCAAAAAAGAGTGGGTGGACAAGGTGGAGAAGGTCAAGTAGAGACGCCTTGATGAAGCCCTGGGGGGGCCTCCGGGCTCCCCCTCGCCTCCTGATCTCAAGGGAAGGAGCACTGAATGGTCGGCTTTCTGGTGCTTGGTATTTTTATCGCATTAATGTGGCTCAATGTGCCCATTTCCATCTCCATGGGCATTGCTTCCACTATAGGCCTTCTGGTCCTCGACATTTCCATGAGCGCCCTGCCCCAGAAGATGGTGGCGGGGGTGCAGAGCTGGGTCCTCTTGGCGGTCCCCTTCTACATACTGGCCGCACAGATCATGAACTACGGCGGGATCGCGGAGAGATTGCTGGAGTTTGCAGAGGACCTGGTGGGCTGGATCAAGGGCGGGCTTGCCCATGCCAATGTGCTTGCCAGCATGATATTCGCCGGAATCTCAGGGGCCGCCGTGGCCGATGCGTCAGGACTGGGGCTGGTGGAAATCAAGGTTATGTCGGATGCCGGGTATGACAAGCGGTTCGCAGTGGGCGTCACGGCCGCATCATGCATGCTCGGCCCCATCATCCCCCCCAGCATAATGCTGATCATCTACGGCCACGTGGCCGAGCTGTCCATAGCCGCGCTCTGGTTTGCAGGGATAGTGCCGGGCATAATGACCGGGCTCATTCTCATGGGATACATCTACTGGGAGGTTGCGCGCAAGAAAATTGAGAGCCCCGAGCCCAAACGTTTCTCTTTCACCAAGCTCCGGAAGAGTTTTCTCCGCAATTTGCTGGTTGTGATCCTGCCTGTACTCCTGCTCTGGACCATCCTGAGCGGGTTGGCCACCCCCACGGAGACCGGCGTGATCGCCTGCCTCTACACCTTTGTGCTGAGCGTGATGTTCAAGGGGAAGTCATTCCTCAAAAAGATGCCGGAGGTCCTGGTGGTATCCGCCAAGTCCTCGGGCCTCATCATGTTCATCATTGCCACCGCCACCATTTTCGTGTGGATCATGACCATTGAGCAGACCGCGGTCATGCTCTCGGACGTCCTGCTCTCCCTGACCGAGAACAAATATCTCCTCCTCCTGATCATCAATTTATTCCTTCTGATAATAGGCGCGTTTCTGGAACAGATCCCCGCCATGCTGATCATTGTCCCTCTTATGGCCCCGATACCCCTGGAGCTGGGCATAAGCCCGATCCAGTTCGGGATAATGGTGGTCTTCAACCTGATGATAGGAATGATCACCCCGCCCATGGGCATGGCCCTCTATATCATGGGGGCGATCACTGATGTGCCCATGCGCGATATCATCATCTATTCCATGAGGTTCTTCCTTGCCTTGCTGATTGCCCTTATGCTCATAACTTTTATTCCTTTTATTTCCACTTTTATCCCTAACCTGTTGGGCTTGAGCATGTACTGACAGCCGGCGGGAACTAGGAGAGCAGCTTATGCTGAAAAGATTGGACGGAGTTCTCAATGTATTGTTCAAGATTGAACTGACAGTGAGCGTGGTCACGTTCACGGTCATAATTCTGATGAACTGCGCCAACCTCCTCTCCAGATGGATACTCCACCGCCCGTTCGACTGGATTCTGGAACTCTCCCTGATATTTTTCGTCTACTCGGTGATGTTCGTGGTGCCGGTTCTCTACAAGGAAAAGGGCTTTATCCAGATGCACCTCATCGAGCAGAGAATGAGCCTCAAGGCTGGAAAGATACTGGCCATATTTGTGGACACATCGGTCCTCCTTTTTTTCGCCCACCTCCTGCCCTATGCTCTCAAGCTGAGCATGGGGCAGACACAGATGCTGTCCCGGGGCCTGGGCATACCCAGGATGTACATTACAATTCCCGTCTCCATTGCAGCGGCCTTGTGCATACCCATATGCGTCTCTCATATCGCCCATTCAGTGAGGAGCCTCAGGAAACACCGTCTTCGAGCACCGAATAGTGGTGTAAGCGCATGAGATGCCGGGCTTCCTACCCCGCCTGAGAAACCTGGTAACACCTCAAACCATCACTGCAGACGCGCCTTGACAAACCTGATGGCGCTCTATATCCATACCAAAAAAATGAACATTTCGTTTCAACCCTGCTAAGGGCGTTTCAGCCTGGAGACCGCTATGCTTTTTCCCGCCGCAGGCATTGAAGTCGCTCCCTGGATTCCACCCCTGGTGGCTTTCGTGATCTCGTTTTTCACCTCCATGGGGGGCGTCTCAGGGGCCTTTCTCCTGCTGCCTTTCCAGATGTCGTTCCTCGGGTATACGAACCCTTCGGTAAGCGGCACCAATCATCTTTTCAACGTGGTGGCCATACCCAGCGGGGTGTACCGGTACTACATGGAAGGGCGGATGGTCTGGCCCTTGACCTGGGTCGTAATCGCCGGGACCCTGCCAGGGGTCTTCATAGGGGCGATAGTGCGGGTGAGATTCCTCCCAGACCCAACCCATTTCAAGCTCTTTGCCGCCGCGGTCCTGCTGTATATCGGGATAAAGATGGTGCGGGACATGCTGGCAAAGGATTCGGCCGCCGGCAAAGGAAAGAGTGAAAAGCGGTTTCATGAGATGGTGCGGCGACACAGGACCAGGACCGCCGACCCCCAAGTGTCCGGAGATAATCCTCTGCCTGCGGTCAAGGTGATCCGCTTTGACTTAAAGCGCATAGCATACACCTTCTATGAAGAATCCTTCGATGTATCGTTTTGGGGAATCTTTGCTCTGAGCCTGATTGTCGGAATTGTGGGCGGCACCTATGGAATCGGCGGGGGCTCGATCATAGCCCCGTTTTTTGTCACCATATTTGGATTGCCGGTCTACACGGTTGCAGGAGCGGCGCTGATGGGCACCTTTGTCACATCAGTGGCCGGTGTGGTCTTTTTTCAGGCCATCGCGCCCTTGTATCCTGAAATGTCAGTGGCGCCGGACTGGCTTCTGGGTGTCCTGTTCGGACTGGGCGGGATGGGCGGAATGTACCTCGGGGCGCTTTGCCAGAAATTCTTTCCAGCGGCGGTCATCAAGTGGATACTGGCTTTCGTTATCGTCTTCACCGCGGCGAAATACATCTTTGACTCTCTCTGATTCCGCCTGGGAAACAGCGTCCGGCCGGCAGACAACCGGAGCCGTCACCGGTCCCTTTGGGCCTACCGGTCACGGGATGGAGGACGTTATCCACAGGCGTTCCAAAACCGGTTGTAAGAGTATGCTATTGTTTTTTCCCTTTTTACCTTGTCCTTTGCTCCTTTAAGTAGCCCTTGAGCCTGGTTTCAAAGTCTAGTTCCCAGCCGCCCTGATAGACTATCATTGTAGCTATTTCCGCAGCCAGTATGGCAAACTTTATCTTGGGCGGCAGTTCCTTTATTCGGGCCTTGAATTTAGGCTTTTCGTTTATGAAGCTGGGCAGGTGATTCAGAATGGCCTCTTTAAAAAGGGGCTGGTCCGCAAGCTCGGGACGGCTTTGAAAGAACTCGAAGAGTCCGGCATAGTGGTTGTTTATTTCGGTGCTTATTTCGTTGCTGATTTCGGTGTACAACCTTTTGGAGACCCCCTGGCGATGCCTTTCAAAAATCAGCCTGGCCTCATCTCCTGCCCTCTTTTCCAGAATGCCAAGCACATCATTGACATAGGGTTCCTTGTTGCGGAGAAACTCAGCTTCGCTCATGAGGAGATTGGCGATTATCTCGTACGATGAAGAAATCACCCCGCACTTGTTGGCCGAGGCATCACGAAGGAGGACCACTCCCCGCTTTTGGATCTCGGATCGGGCTTCAGGGCTTATGAAGGAGTTTGCACCTTCCGTTATGGCCTTCACACTGGGGGTTCCATTCTTGCCCAACAGCCTCTGCCAGTTGGTTCGGTCTATGGTCTCAGGTCTTCCACCGCAGGGGAGGAAGAGGTCCGATGGAACGGTAAAGAGCAGCTCATCCATCTCCCTGTGGAAATCATCGGTGGTAACCCATATTTCCTTGACACCCTGTTCGGTGCGGAGGGCCTTTTTGTAAAGCTCTCGAAGTCCTTCCCGGCGGCGTTCATTGCGATATAGAATAAACCCCCCGGGATTAAGGGCTTCAGGGTTGAAGCGATCCAAATCCGTTTTTAAAAGCACTTTACGAAGAGCGTTTCGATCCGCTCCTTTTGGGTCGTAGAGAGCGGCCGGGCCGTCCATAATGCTTCGAATTTCGGCCCTGGGGCATCTTTCCAGAATGAGGCGCATGCTGTTACCCGCCACATCGCCATTGGGTCCGCCTGTAAATTTAACGGAAAAGGCGTCTTTGTAGATGTTCACACCGAGCTCCCGCATGGCTGTCTCGGCGAATTTGACCACTCCCCTTGACGTGACTCCATATTCCTTGTGATTGATGCCTACACGCTTGCTTGACATGATGCCTATGCCAAGGATGTAACCCCGCTTGAGCGATTGGCGGGCAATGAATTCGATCATCTCATCGTGCATGTTTTCATCGGGCCCCAGCTCGATAGGCTCATCCTCTAAATAATAGTCCACTACCTGCGGGGCCTTGGCCCTGCCGTTTTCTGTAACAAATATGTCAAGGAAAGCGTTGATAACACCATACTGAGCCTTGTAAAGACGCGGGGTCATGGATGCGGGGGAATCGAGATCCGTTGCGTCGAGGAGCACCGTCATCTTTGATCCGCCCTGATAAATATCTTTGTTCTTGAGGTGTTGTGTGTGGGCAAGCACAAAGACCTCTCGAAACAGGGTGTTGGTGTTGGTTGTGTGCTCGTCCTGGCTCCTGCAGATGATGGTGCGCCAGCCCCCTCTGGCAATGTCTGAAAAACCAACGTGATAGCCCACGGCGTGGCGGGTGAAAAAGAAGGTGATCCGAAAGGGCGTGGCTTCAGGAAGGCCTGAGGTGAATTCAGGGCCTAGTTCGTTTAGAAACACCGGATCAATTCGAAATGCCAGCGCATGCTTTTCAGGCACAAAAAAATTGGTCTTGAGTGTGTGCTTGATCAGGAGAAGACCGGCTCGAAATATGGTCTTTCTGATTTCGTCCAGATACCTGTGTCCGGTATTATAGACCGCCAGAATGGCTTCTGTCTCTTTGAGGGCCCTGGCATAGGCCTTGTCTCTTTTCTTTGTTTCGGGGTCGAATTTTGTTCTGAAAAGATCAATCAGTTTAAGGGTAATGCTCGGATCGCTGTGAAAAGCATCCTTGACCACCTGAGCGTCAAAGCGATCGGGCTGGGCGTGGGCAAGGACCGTATGGCAGAAGGAAATGAAGGCGTTAGTCAGGGAGGCCTCCTCTCCGGTCATGATCCTGTTGCCTACGAAATTCACATACGCGTCACTGGACGTAGATAATATTTGGGTATTATAAAGCTCCGTCTGCAACTTCCTCGAGAGTTCGGAGCCCTTTTCGACCAGCTCGCCCTTTGTGGTCAACACATAGAAAGTACCCAGAAAATATGGATGCACACCTGTGTTGATTATCAGGCAGTAAGAACGGCGGAGCCCGATTCCAAGCCTCTGGAATACCTCGCTCACCTGGGTGAGAAAGCGCCTGCCCGGGGGATTGCCCACGGAAAAAAGGATTCGGCTTTCTCTCTGGTGTAATTCATCCTCCTTGGTCTCTATGTCCAGATACAGCCCATCGTGCATCTTGCCCTGCTGATACAGATGGATGACACGGGCGATCCTTTCGGGAGGGGATATGCGCACGTAGGACTCGTTATTAAGCCATACGAGGCTCAACATGGCATCCAGATTGTTGAGATCGAACTCAGGGTAAAGCCGCCTCATCGTATTAAAGACGCTCTTGCGGATTTCCGCCGGGACACTTACAACCCCTGCGCCGGAAATGTCTTCACTGCTCTTACGGTCGAATTCGTACCTCTGTATCTCCAGAGGGCTTTTGACCCCGGGGACAGGTTTGTGGGAGTGGATCATTTCGGCATATGAAATTTCACGCTCTTGAAGGGTCTTGAGCGTATCATAGAGAGAACCGGGAACATCAACGCGGGCCAGAATCAGCTTTTTTTCCTGATCGGTGAGGGTGACTTTCCTCTCCTTGGGCACATCATGCAGTTTTGCGGCGAGGTTGATAATCGCCTCCGTCTCCTCCTTCATGGTAATGAAAAAATAAGGATGCATGTTGGCAAAAAGCCATGTCAGGTTTTCCGGAAGCCTGTTATATCGGGACTCAAGATCATTTTTGATTTCTTCGAAAAGTGCCGAGTCATGCGTGGCGGAGTCTCGTGATTCCATGACCCTGGAACCGGTTTTTGGACGTCTCTCTTTCATGTCTGACTTCCTATCTCCCATTGTCTCCAGTTTTGGGGTTACATGTCTTTGTGGGCCTGGATACGCCGCGGTATTTCCTGCGGTTTTCCGCTAATTTTGATTTCAACTGTCAGCATTATACCTGTTTTCCGCTCAAAAAGTGAAGATTTTTCATTCTTTCTCAGACCGAAAGCATAAATGCCCACCAAAGAAGGGCCTGTTACTACCCTGCCAACCGTTCCACAAGGAGCCGCATGTAAACAGCCGGGGAAAAAGTTCGGGAAAAAGCTTGACAATATATTTGTCAGGCCTTATAAAGTTAGGTACATGCAAATTATGTGGATTGTGAAACGAAATATGATGTTTTCCGTTACCATGATACCCGGCCCGGAGGGCTGCCTGAAAACCGGTTCCAACCTCATTACGGGTAAACAGGCATTAAGGCCCAAAGATATATCCGGGCGTCTGAAGGCCGTCAATGCTTCGGTGACATCGGGACTCCATTCTCTGGCAGAAATGGTGCCATAGATCCCGGTTACGTATTTTTTTTTGCAATCTAATTTCGCTATGCCTAATAAAATGAGGTGCTCAAAATGTTTAAACGCTCTCATAAGCAAAAACACAGGCGGTCCGCCGGATGTCCCGCAAGTGCTCCGCCGAAGAAGAATGAGCCGGGACGGCAGGTGTTGACCCAGTTGCGCAAGGGTTGTCGTTGTCGAATCCGGGGGCATATGGCCCGCGGGGCTGTCCGCCAGCGCCTTTTGGATCTGGGCTTTGTGCCTGATGCGGAAGTGGAAATGGTTCGCTGTGCGACCCTGGGAGACCCCCTGGAAATGCGTCTGGGTGATTACTATGTGTCTCTGCGCAAGCGCGAGGCCGATCTTATTGAGGTCAAAGAAGTCGACCGTAAATCCTGAACAATAACTCCTCGTTCCTTCAGGTTCACTATGTCATCCACCACAAGCAACATCATCGTTGGTTTGGCGGGCCAGCAGAACGCCGGCAAGTCTACCATCTTCAACATGCTCACTGGCGCCAATCAGCATATCGCCAACTATCCCGGAGTCACCATCGACAAGAAGGTGGGGAGCTATCGCGATGAAACGGGCAGGGTAGAGATTGTTGATCTGCCCGGGACCTACAGCCTGACCTCCTTTTCTCTGGAGGAACGTGTGGCCCGGGACTTTCTGCTCAAGGAGCGCCCGGACACCGTAGTCAATGTCATAGACGCGTCCAGCCTCCATAGGGGATTGAATTTTACCTTTCAGATGCTGGAAATGTCCTTCCCGGTAGTCATGGCACTGAACATGATGGATGTTGCTGAATCAAACGGCCGCAAGATTGATCACAAAAAACTCTCCTGTCTTCTGGGTATTCCTGTCATTCCCACAATTGGCCGCAAGGGGCGGGGCAAAGCGGAACTGCGAAGGGCAATCCGGAGGGCAGCAAAGGGGATCAGGGACCTGGAAGGCGGCAAGAGCGGCGGTTGTCCAGTTGAGTACGGGGCGCTTGAAGAGCATATATCAGATGCCATAACACTCTTGGCTGCATCCAAGGCCGTATCAACAACGCTCCCACTGCGCTGGCTGGCCGTCCAGCTGTTGGCGAGTGACCCCGAGGCCCGCAAGCTGGTGCGGCAATATCACGAGCAGGGCGAGGAAGTGCTGAACAAGGTTGATGCCGCCGTGCAGAACTTTCAGGAAAAAGCGGCCATCTCCCCGGGAGATTACATCGTTTCGCGCCGGGACCGGGCGGCCGCGTCCATCGTGCAGCAGTGTGTTAAAAAAACCAAGGACGACGCCGTGCCCTTCTCCGAAAAGATCGACCGGGTCCTCCTGCACCGAGGCCTGGCCCCGTTGTTCCTGATTCTCACAATTTACCTGATCTACGAATTCTCAATTGTCCAGGGTTACAAGCTCACCTTTCTTACGTGGCCGGCCCTGGCCCACCTCCGGGCCGTTGTGGCGGGCCTGCTACCCGATCCGGGCCTGCTGCATGACTCGCTCATCCGCTCCCTTTCCCTGTGGATGGTGGACAGCGTCAACACCCTTCTCAATTATGTGCCTGTTTTTCTGATTCTCTTTGTGCTCATCGCCATCCTCGAGGACTCAGGCTACATGGCGCGGATAGCCTTCATCCTGGACAGGGTGTTTCACAATTTCGGGCTGCACGGCCAGTCCACGCTCCCTTTCATCCTGGCCGGCGTGTTTACAGGCGGTTGCGCAGTACCCGGCATAATGGCCACAAAAGGCATTCCTGACGAGCGGTCCAGACTGGCCACCATACTGACCGTTCCGTACATGAACTGCCTTGCAAAGATCCCGCTGTACACACTTCTGGTGAACATATACTTCACTGCGCACAAGTCCTATGTGATGCTGTTCATCTCCACCATCACCATCA
>CAZEIA010000032.1:0-23627 GCA_964512335.1 uncultured Desulfobacterales bacterium | reverse complement strand
GACGCCAAGGTGATCGAGATCTACGAGGGGACCAAGGCGGTGGAGAAGATGATTATCGGCCGCGAGGTCCTGGGGCGTTACTGATTCGCGGCGGGATTAACACAAGTCCGCCTGCGATGGTGTATGCGGTACGGGGGAAACAGACAATAGAACAGATGCAGGCAAATGATTTGTCATTCAGCGGACTCGAATCCCTGCCCGAGCGGCGTTCCCTCGGTCAGGACGTATACCGGCGACTGAGGCAGGCTATTCTTCGGGGGGAACTGGCTCCGGGAAGCCGGTTGGTGGAGAGCCGCCTGGCCGGTGCCTTGGGCATCAGCCGGACCCCCGTGCGCGAAGGCATCCATAAGCTGGAAAGGGAAAACCTGGTGAAACAGGGGCCTTCAGGCGGATTCTTTGTGGCCGGATTGACGCGGGAGGACGTGCAGGAGACATTCGGAATTCGAAGTGTGCTCGAGAGCTATGCGGCCCGTATGGCCGCTGAAAAACATGAAGAAAAAGATCTGATCCCGCTTGATCGTAAGATCCGGGAGTATCAGGTCTGCATGGACCGGGGTGATCTCGATCCCCTTCTGCGGATCAACACGGAATTTCACGACCTCCTGTATGCACTGAGCCGAAGTCCGCGACTGATAAAAATGATAAATGATCTCAGGGACCAGATCTTCCGTTTCAGACAGGTGCTGCTTAAGACCGAGGAGTGGGCCCGAATCAGCAATGAGGATCACAGGCTCATGCTGACCTATATTCGAAAGCGGGACGGAAAAGGCGTTGAAAACCTGGTGCGGGAGCACATTCTGAGAGGCCAGACGGTGGTCCTGCGGCATGATTTCAGGCATGACGGGCCTTGAAGGATAGGAATAACCGAACGCCCAAGGGGGGTGAGAAGAAATGACGGCGGAGAGAAAACTGAGGGTTCTACTGGCAAAGCCGGGCCTGGACGGACACGATCGAGGGGCAAAG
Organism: uncultured Desulfobacterales bacterium; assembly: GCA_964512335.1. Lineage (GTDB taxonomy): Bacteria > Desulfobacterota > DSM-4660 > Desulfatiglandales > HGW-15 > JAIPEI01. The sequence continues at coordinate 22,664 of CAZEIA010000032.1, read as the reverse complement.
GTTGTGGCCCATGCCCTGAAGGATGCCGGGATGGAAGTGATATATACGGGGCTTCACCAGACAGTGCAGAGCATCGCCGAGCAGGCGGTTCAGGAGGGCGTCGATGTAGTAGGGCTTTCCATAATGTCCGGGGCGCACATACCAATCTGCAGGAAGCTCATGGATCTCTTCAGGGAGAAAGGTGTTGACGACATCCTGACGGTCGTAGGCGGGGTGATACCGAATCGTGATATCCCAATCCTCGAAGAGATAGGTGTGGCCGGGGTGTTTCCCGGCGGAACCCCGTTCGAGGAAATGGTGACTTTCATCCGGAATAACGTCTCGAGGAACTGATGCCGTAGCCTGTGAAGCCGTCAGCCAAATGCTCTTAGCGCCCTTCGTGGTGAAAAAGAGCGTAATCCACCACGAAGTACACGAAGGAAAAAAAGTAATATAACGCCTACGTTTTGTCATAATTATGACAAAAAAGCGTACTAAGCAGGAAAACGAGGTGATTCGATTATGGGTGTTGCCACGTACGTAAAGAACGATAAAGACGCCATAGAGAAGGTGATTCTCCAGTCAGGCATCGAGGTCAAGCCTGTGTACACGCCGGAGGACTTGAAAGAGGTCGGCTTCGACTACGAGAAGGACCTGGCAAATCCCGGCGAATTCCCCTTCACGCGCAGTCTTCACCCGCAGGGATACCGAAGCCGGAACTGGACCACGAGGCAGTACACGGGTTTTGGGACGCCCGAGGAGACGAATGAGCGATTCAAGCTCATGATCTCCCACGGGCAGACCGGACTCAACGTGGCCTTCGATCTCCCTACACAGATGGGCTACGATTCCGACGATCCCATGGCCGAAGGGGAGGTGGGCCGGGTGGGCATGGCCATCGACTCCCTTCAGGATTTCGAGATCGCTTTCAAGGACATTCAGCTCGACCGTATAGGTTCCGGCCTGACCATCAACGCCGTGGCCTCCATTATGCTGGCCATGTACCAGGCCGTGGCCGAGAAGTACGGCTATTCCAGGGACAAGATCAGCGCAACACCTCAGAACGACATCCTCAAGGAGATCGTGGGCCGGGGCGCCTGGATCTATCCTGTGGAGCCGGCGGTCAGGCTGATCGGCGACACCATCGAGTACTCCATGAAGGAGCTCCCACGATGCAATCCGGTGTCGGTCTGCGGATACCACATTCGCGAGTCGGGCTGCACGCCGGTACAGGAGATCTCCTACGCGTTCATGATCGCCTTTGCATATATCGACGAGGTGGTATCACGTGGCTATAAGGCGAAGGACTTCGTTGGAAGGTTTTCCTTCAACCTGAACATCTATGGCAACCTGTGGGAGACGGTGGCCAAGTTCCGGGCGGCCCGGAAGCTCTGGGCCAGGCTTTTAAGGGAGCGCTACGACGTCCAGGACAAAAAAGCCCTTTTCCTCAGGGGCATTTTCGGGGGAGGCGGCTCCGGCATGACCAAGCAGCAGCCCGAGAACAACATCATGCGGGGGGCGTACTATGCCTTGGCCGCGGCCCTTTCCGGCGCCCAGACCACGGCGCTCTGCTCCTTTGACGAGGCCTATACCATTCCTACAGAGAGGGCGGCCCTGCTCAGCCTCAGGACGTTCCAGATCCTCATGGACGAGATCGGACTTCGTGACACAGTGGACCCGTTGGCCGGCTCCTACTTCATGGAGACCCTGACCAAGCAGATGGAGGATAAGATCATCGAGGAGATGGAAAAGGTCGAAAAGGTGGGCGGCATGGTCAAGGCGGTCTCGTCGGGATATGTGCAGCGCGAGGTGGCCAGGCAGGCCTATGAATACGAGCGGAATCTCCAGGAGGGCAAGGTCATAAAGGTGGGCGTGAACAAGTACACCGAAGGCGTCGACATGGAGGTCGAGCTTCACGAGTACAACGAAGAGTGGGCCCAAAAACAGATCGAGAAGCTTCAATCCCTCAGAAAGGAAAGGGACCGTCAAAAGGTCAAGGACTCCCTGAAGGCCCTTGAAAAAGCGGCCAAGGACGAAGAAAACGTCATGCCGTATCTTGTCGAATGCTGCAAGGCCTATGCAACGGTAGGTGAAATGGCCGGAGTTTTCCGCGATGTATTCGGTGAATACGTTGAACCAAGCATCTTTTAACGGCAAACTTCAGCGGCCTTCGCGATTTTGTTTCGGGGTCCGCAGGAATTCCAGTATGATTTATTGTGCATATTCGGAAAAATGATTCGTCAATAGCGGAGAAAGGGGGTGAGGGCTCAAGATAAAGCATGCAGGATGGATTGAGAGGATCGCCATTGATGTCCACCCGTCTAACAAGGAGGTCTGCACCATGAGAAGGAATATTGTGTGTGTCCTGGCCGGAGTCTTCCTGGCCTCACTGCTGGCCGTTGGCTTTGCGCCGGCCCCGGCCATGTCCGCCTCGATTACTCTAAACTATGCCAATTTCCCGCCCGCGCCCACATTCCCCTGCGTCCAGATGGAGCGTTGGAAGAAAGAGGTGGAGGAGCGGACGAACGGCAAGGTCTCCATCAAGACCTTCCCCGGGGGGACCCTGCTGGATGCCATGAACATGATGGACGGCGTCATTGCAGGCCAGGCCGACATCGGCAATCTTTGCATGGCCTATCAGCCCGGACGCTTCACTGTCACGAATGCCACGGCCTTGCCGCTCGGGATTCCGAACGCAAAGGTGGGCAGCCTTGTCTTGTGGGATCTTTACGAGAAGTACCAGCCCGAGGCTTTCTCCAAGGTCAAGGTCCTGGCCATGTTTACAACCGCCCCCTCCAACGTCATGTCCAGAAAACCCATCCGGACCCTGGATGATATTCGAGGCGCTGATCTGAGAGCGTCCGGCGGGGCGGCCCAGATCCTCAAGGCATGGGGCGCCAACCAGGTGGGCATGCCCATGTCAGACACCCCGGAAGCCCTTCAGAAGGGTGTTGTGGACGGCCTGTTTTCATCCCTTGAGGTCATGAAGGATTTCAAATATGCGGAGCTCTGCCGGTATGTCACCATGACCACCAGCGTGATCTATCCATTTTCCGTGGTCATGAACATGGATTCCTGGAACAAACTGCCCGAGGACGTGAAAAAGGTGATGGACGACCTTCGGCTGGAGCAGTCCGAGTGGACCGGGAACTACATGGACAACCATGTGAATGAATCCATGAAATGGTCCAAGGAGACCTACGATGTGGAGGTCATCGAACTCGACTCCGCTGAGAAGGCCAGGTGGGACGAAAGAATGGAGCCTATTGTTGAGGCATGGATAAAGGATGCTGAGGGCAAGGGCTTGCCGGGCAAGCAGATCGTTGAGGACATCGAGGCCCTTACGAAGAAGTACGCCAAATAGACACGATGAAGATCCCTGTCCTGCCGCGGCCCCATGACCGGGCTGCGGCAGGGCCCACCCTGCCGCCCGCGGACAACTGGTGTGGCGGGGGTGCTCCGCCCGGTCCAGGTAAGGGGCCTGCCGGGCACAGGAGAGCGCCATGAATGCTCTTGAGAAGTTCATCCAGATTCTTAACAGAATTCTGATCTGGATCGGAGGCTGCTTTATTTTAGCCATGATTGTGCTGACCTGCGCGAACATCCTCTTACGGTTAGTTTGGGTGCCGGTCAAGGGCACATATGAACTCATGGGCTTTTTCGGGGCCGTGGCAACGGCTTTTGCCCTGGGGTACACCCAGACAAAAAAAGGGCATATCTCTGTTGACGTCCTTGTGCTCAGCTTTTCCGAGAAGACCCGCCGCATACTGAATGTCATCAACTGCCTTGTCTGTATGGCCTTTTTCGCATTTGTCGGCTGGCAAATCGCCAAGTACGCCGGGGTCCTCAGGTCCAGCGGCGAAGTGACGCAAACTCTCAGAATTATCTATTACCCTTTCACCTATGCCGTGTCCGTGGGGTGCGGGGTACTGGCCCTGACGTTTTTTACGGAGTTTCTGAGATCGCTTTTTCCCGGAAAGGAGGGTGAATCTTGAGCCTGGCGCTTGTCGGAGTCATCGGAATTCTTGTCCTCCTTTTCGTTCTATTTTTTCTCGGTATGCCCGTGGGTTTCGCCATGGCCATTGTCGGGTTTGTCGGGTACTGCTACGTACTCAATTTCAAAGCGGGCCTGGGTATGCTCAGCACGGAACTGTGGATGACCTTTTCCAAGTACGGACTTACGGTGATCCCTTTGTTCATTTTAATGGGTCAGATAGCCTTTTACTCGGGCGTGAACAGGAAGCTTTACGACGCCGCATACAAGTGGGTCGGACAGATCAGGGGCGGTATCGCCATGGCCACGGTCATGGCATGCGCCGCGTTTTCCGCCATCTGCGGATCCAATGCGGCCACCGCCGCCACCATGACCACAGTGGCATTGCCCGAGATGAAGAAATTCAAGTACGATCCCATGCTCAGCACCGGTGCCATCGCGTGCGGTTCCACCCTTGGCGTGGTAATCCCTCCGAGTGTCGTTCTCATAGTGATCGGTCTATACACGGGACAATCCATCGGTAAGCTGTTTTACGGCGGGGTTGCGGCGGGGATCCTGCTCGCGGTTCTGCTGACGGTTACGGTGTATGTCGTCTGCTCCCTAAGGCCTGGATGGGGCCCTGTGGGAGAGAAAACCACCTTCAGCGAAAAACTTCGAGCCCTTCCCGGGGCTGCGGAAATGCTCATCCTCTTTTTCCTTGTCATGCTGGGACTCTACTTCGGGTTCTTCACGCCGGCCGAGGCCGGTGCCGCAGGGTCCTTATTCGCCTTGCTGATCAGCGTGGTCCAGAGAGGGCTGAGCTGGCAGGGGTTTATCAATTCCATCGTGGACACCTTGAGGATCTCCTGCATGGTGATCATGATTGTGGCCGGCGCAACGATTTTCGGCAAGTTCCTGACCGTCACCCGAATCCCCTTTAACATCGCCGAGTGGGTGACCGGCCTGCCGGTGCCGGACTTCTTGATCATGGGCATCATTTTACTCATCTTCGTGATCGGGGGCGCGGTCATGGACGCACTGGCCCTGCTCCTCATCACCATACCTATTTTTTTTCCCGTAGCCGAGAGCATGGGCCACGATCCCATATGGTTCTCGGTGACCATCACGGTGGTCACTACCTTGGGGGCCGTGACTCCGCCCGTGGGAGCAACCACATACGTGGTAGGCGGCATGGCCAAGGATGTGCCCCTGGAAAGCGTGTTCAAGGGCGTGGCATTTTTCCTTCCCGCCTACATGCTTTGCATTGTCCTGCTCATGGTGTTCCCCGGGATAGTTACGTTCTTGCCGAACCTGATACGATAAAGCTTTACTCAAAAAGCGCTTCTTGGAGGCTGGCCGGCTTGATCCGGGAAGACACCTGAAGCCTGGTTTCACCACGAAGAACACGAAGAACACGAAGAATAAAAGAGAATAAAAGAGAATAAAAACCAACCGCGAATGACGCTGATCATACGAATAATGAACTTGTCCGTATGAGAACCAGAGAGGGAAGAGAATCATGACAGGGACCTTCATGCCGACGGCGAAGACCGAGGAAGAACTTGCGCAGGAGCAACTCGATGGGCTGAAGTGGACGGTTCGCCATGCCTTTGAGGGCTCTCCCGTTTATCGACAGAAGCTGAACGAGGCCGGGATCAGGCCTGAAGACATTCGGTCGCTGGAGGACCTCAGGCGGCTGCCCTTTACCACCTCCAAGGACCTGCAGGAAGGCTACCCGTTTCCATTGTTGTCTGTGCCCCACGAAACGGTGGTCAGGATTCACGCATCCTCTGGGACCACCGGCAAGCGCAAGGTGCTGTGTTACAGCCGTAAGGACGTAGAGGACTGGGCCCATTTCTTCGCCCGCTGCTATGAAATGGCCGGGCTGACCACCGAAGACCGCGTGCAGATCGCTGTGGGCTATGGGGTCTGGACCGCTGGGGTAGGGTTCCAGCTCGGATGCGAGACCTTCGGGGCAATGGCTGTGCCGGCCGGGCCGGGTAACATGGACATGCAGTGCGAGTTCCTGGAGGACTTCCAGAGTACTGTGATGTGCTGCACGGCATCCATGGGTCTTCTCCTGGCCGAAGAGGTCAACCGGCGCGGGCTGCGAGACAAGATCGCTCTAAAGACGATGATTTTCGGATCAGAGCGCTCGAGCGACGCCATGAGAAAGCGGATTAAGGATCTGCTGGGCATCGAGCACATGTATGACATACCCGGCATGACCGAACTCTACGGTCCGGGCACCGGCCTGGACTGCCGCTATCACTCGGGGATCCACTACTGGGCGGATTACTACATCCTGGAGATCCTCGATCCCGAAACCCTGAAACCCGTGCCCGAGGGCGAAGCGGGGGAGATGGTCGTAACCACGCTCAAGAAGGAGGCCGTACCCCTGATCCGGTACAGGACGCGCGATCTCACGAAGCTTATTTCCGGGCGCTGTGAATGCGGGTCTGTATTGCCGAGACACGATAGACTCCTGGGCCGGTCGGACGACATGATCATATTCAGGGCCGTGAACATCTATCCCGGTCAGGTGGACCACGTCCTGTCCGGCATTTCCCGCATAGGGAGCGAATACCAGCTTATCCTGGACCGGAAATACGACGGCAAGGACTACATGACACTGCGTGTGGAGCGGGACCAGGGAGTGGATGACGGCGGAGACAAAGAACTCGCGGAAAAGATCGGGCGGGAGATCAAAAAGCAGATTATGGTAACCGCCCAGGTCGAGTTGGTTGACTACGGAGAGCTTCCACGCTCCGAGCGGAAAAGCAAGCGCGTTTTCGATAACAGAGATTGAAATCCATCGCAACATTACACCGCCTCAGAGTGTTTTTGAACCACGGATTACACGAAGATGAGAACATATTGAGACATGGATTCTCTTTTCTTCGCGCTCTTCGTGGTGGACACAAGCCATAAGTTCACGGAGGAGTTCCATGAAGAAGTTCGACTACCACATGCCTGAGAGCCTGAAAGAGGCCTACGGCCTGATGGAGAGGCTGAAGGGCCGGGCCCGCTATGTAGCAGGCGGAACGGACGTGATCGTCCGTATCAAGCAGAGGGCCCTCGAACCCGAAGCCCTTATTTCCCTTCGACACATCAGCGATCTCAGGGGCGTTCACTGGAACGGAGGCCTTCGCCTGGGAAGCATGACCATATTGAGAGATTTGGAGAGAGACGAGAGAATAGCCCGTGACTTCAAGTCGTTGCATCAGGCTGTGAAAGTCCTGGCAAACCCCCAGGTCCGAAACGTCGCCACCATCGGCGGGAATCTGGCCAATGCCGCCCCCTCGGCCGACTGTGCGCCGCCGCTCCTGGTGCTCGGCGCACTTGTCGAGATCGACGGCCCGGGAGGCGGCCGTGAAGTACCTCTTGAAGCTTTCTTCACCGGACCTGGAGAGACCTGCCTGGATGGCACGGAAGTGGTAAAGGCCGTCGTGGTTCCCGGGATGAAAAAAGGGGCAGGTTCGGCGTTTCTCAAGGCCGGACGGGTGAGTCAGGATATCGCCCTTATCAACGCAGCCGCCCTGGTGGCCATGGAGGGCGGTGTCTGCAAGACCTGCCGGCTGGCTGCAGGTGCCGTGGCCCCTGTGCCCCTGCGCCTCAAGGAGACGGAAAAAGCGATTGAGGGGCGCGAGATCACGCCGGATGTCCTTGAAGAGATCAAGGCCTTGGCCGAGAAAGAAGTGAGCCCCATCTCAGACGTCCGCACCACTGCAGAGTATCGACGGATCATGTCCGGGATCCTGATAAAGCGGGCGGTCGAGCAGGCGGTCCGGGAGGCCGGGTAAAAACGTGACGGTGTCTGTGTTGGTGAAAGGGAGAGGAAAAAAGAATGAAGAAGCTGATTACATTTACCCTGAACGGTCATGAGGTCTCCGCGGAAGTTCAGTCCCACCGGATGCTTCTGGATGTGCTGCGGGACACGTTTGACCTGAAAGGGACCAAGCCCGGCTGTGGCCAGGGGGAATGCGGGGCCTGCACAGTGCTTGTGGACGGCATGAACGTCGACTCATGCCTCTACCCGGCCTTTGAGATTGAAGGCAGATCGGTGACTACGGTCGAAGGGCTCATAGGTGAGGGCAACAAGCTGCATCCGGTTCAGGAATCCTTTGTGGCACACGGCGGGATACAGTGCGGTTTCTGCTCGCCCGGGATGATCATGTCCGCTACGGCGCTACTCAAGGAAAATCCCTCCCCGAGCGACGAGGAGATCAAGGCGGGCATTTCCGGCAACTTATGCCGATGCACGGGATACGTCCAGATCGTTGAGTCCATACGGGAAGCGGCGGGACGCCTGCAGGAGAACGGGGGCTGATTCAGCCATTTTTGATTTCATCTCAAAACCGGATCAGAATTCGAACATAGAGGGCGCAAATGACCACGAAATACAGTTTTATCGGTACCGAGGCACCCAGGCCGGACGCCCCTGACAAGGCGGCGGGCAAGGCGGTTTACATTCACGACCTCGTAAGGCCCGGAATGCTGTTCGGCAAGATCAAGTACAGCGAATGTGCGCATGCCCGGATCAAGCACATCGACACCTCCCGGGCGGAGAAACTGCCGGGGGTTCGGGCCGTTCTCACGGGGGACAACTCACCTCAGGTACGATACGGTTTTATCAAGGACAATTTCATTTTCAAGAGGGACAAGGTCCGTCAGTACCGCGATGAGGTGGCCGCCGTGGCTGCAACAGACCCCGATATAGCGGCCGAGGCCGTTGACCTGATCAGGGTGGAGTATGAGGAGCTTCCCGCCGTGTTCGACCCGGAGGAGGCCTTGAAGGAAGGTGCCCCTCTCATCCACGAAACGGACGGGAGAGGAAAGCCCAAAAAGGACAACCTGGTCCCGGTGCCGTGGCGGTTTGCCTCCGGTGATGTGGAAAAGGCAAAGCAGGAGTCGGCATACGTGGCCGAGGACTCCTTTGAGACCCAGCTTATTCAGCAGTCATGCATGGGGACCGCAGGTTGCATCGCTGAGTTCGACCTTCAGAACAACCTGATTATGCACACCAAGACCCAGATCCCTTTTCTCGCGCAGAACGATTTCAATCAGGCCCTTTCGGCCATGGGTCTCAAGGAAAAGAACTCCCGCGTTATCGTCCCCACCCTTGGCGGCTCTTTCGGGACCGGGCTCGATACCCATGGGTATGAGTTTATCGCAATCCTGCTGGCATACAAGACCGGCAGACCCGTCAAGATCGTGCTGAGCCGTGAAGAGGAGTTCATAACACTCTCTCCTCGCCAGCCTACCAGAAGCCGAATTATGCAGGGATGTGACAAAGGCGGGAAACTGACCTTTCGGGAGCTTCATATGATCCTGGATAACGGGGCCTACACGTCCTGGGGCGCAACCACACCCAGTGTCATGATGCTCCCTGTCTCCAGCATCTATCGCGTACCCAACGTCCTGTACGAAACAAAAATCGTCTATACGAACAACACCTACTGCCAGGCTATGAGGGGATACGGAAACCCGCAGGCCGCTTGGGCCCTCGAGGGCAATCTGGACCACTTGGCCGAAGAGGCGGGAATCGATCCCTACGAGTTTCGAATGATGAACCGAAACATCCCTGACGACCTGACGCCCATGGGACTGAATATCACCACCTGCGGCCACAAGGAGTGCCTCGAGTCGGTGGCGGAAAAGCTCCGGTGGAAAGAGAAGCGGGGCAAGGGACGCAGTGCCGTGGAGGGAAAGGTCCGCGGAGTCGGCATGGCCTCCCTGTTTCACGTGGGCGGTTCCGGCAGGGTCTACAGGTCCGACGGGAGCGGCGTCATCATGAAACTCGACGACTTCGGAAACGTCTCAGTGATCGCCGGCGGTGTGGAGATGGGGCAGGGGTTCGATGCGGCCCTGAGCCTGGCATCGGCTGAGGCCCTGGGAGTGACGCCCGACAAGGTCAAGGTGATCACCGGAGATACAGCCACCTGCCCATGGGACGTGGGAACACATGCCAGTCGTGGGGCCTTCACATCCTGCAACGCGGCTATAATGGCGGCCCGGAAGGCCCGTGAGAAGATCTTTCAACTCGCCGCCGAACACTTCATGCCCCGCATTCAATTCAAGGAGAGGAGGAAGCAGAAGAAAGACCCGGACTACCAAGTACCCGACCTGGACTTCGAGCGCATGCTCAAGCCCTCTGATTTCGATATGAGAGAGAATGTGGTTTTCTTAAAGGATGATCCCGAGCACCCCCTCCTCCACCTGCGTCTGGACGAAATCCTGCGCGAGGCCCACTACAAGGAGCAGGGGACCATGATCGTGACAGAGGCATTCTACGATCCCTGCAACCAGATGTTGGATATGAAGACGTGCCGCGGAAATCTCTCGGCCGCGTATATATTCGGGACCCAGGGCGCGGAGGTGGAGGTGGACCTGGAGACCGGCAAGGTCCGGATCCTGCGGTTCGCGGCCGCCCATGATGTGGGGCAGGTGCTCAACCGGCAGACTATTCGAGGCCAGATTTACGGTGGCGTCATGACGGGAATCGGCTATGCCCTGTGCGAGGAGTACAAGGCGGACAGGGGAAAGAACCTGAATCCAAACTTTCTGGACTACAAGATCCTTTCCGCGCCGGACGTGGATTTTCCCATTGACGTGGACTGCATAGAGACGCATGACGAGGAAGGGCCATTCGGCGCCAAGGGAGTAGGCGAACCCGGACTGGTGCCTACGGCCCCTGCGATCGCGAATGCAGTATATGACGCCATTGGGGTTCGCATTCACTCCCTGCCCATTACGCCGGAAAAGGTCCTGGCCGCCCTGAGGGGTGAAAAGGCGTGAGAGAGGAAAGGCGTGGTTTGTGACTCGTTGTTCGTGGTCATGAAACATGGTGCCATGGAAGAATGCAGCCAGGAGTCGACTTAGTATCGGAGATAAATTACGAAAAGAGACCAATGAGAACGTTATCAACGGAGGGAGCCACATGAACACGGAACAGAAGCTTTACCCGACGGCAATGAACCCCCTGATGGTCAGACCCGGGCGATCTCTTCCCAGGGAGGTGGCGGTTATCGGGGCAGGAACAATAGGCCCTGACATAGGATACTACGTGAAGAGCGCCCTGCCGGACATCAGACTCCATCTCGTGGATGTGGCGGAGGCACCCTTGAAGAGCGCGGAAAAGCGGCTTCTAGGGTACGCGCAAAAGGCTGTTGACAGGAAGAAGATGTCTCAGGAAAAGGCAGACGCCATTATTCAGAACATATCCTATACCCAGGACTACGATCGGATAGCCGGTTGTGACCTGGTGATAGAGGCGGCAACGGAGAACATCCCCCTCAAGCAAAAGATCTTTCAGATGGTGGAGGAGCGTGTAGGCGAGGATACCATAATCACATCCAACACCAGCTCCATTCCTGCCGACCGGATCTTCAACCACATGAAGCGGCCCGAGCGTGCTACAGTGACGCATTTCTTCGCCCCGGCCTGGCGAAGCCTCCCTGTAGAGGTTATTCGCTGGGAAAAGGCAAGCGCTGAGGTGGTGGACTACCTGTTCTGGTTCTTTGCAGCCACGGGCAAGGCCCCGATCATCACGGACAATGCCATCTGCTTCGTACTGGACCGGATCTTCGACAACTGGTGCAACGAGGCCGCCTATCTCCTGAAGCACGCCACAGCGAGTCAGATAGACAAGGTGGCTGAGGAGTTTGTGTTTGCCGGTCCGTTCTTTGTTTTGAACATGGCCAATGGAAACCCCATCGTCGTGGAGACCAACACGCTTCAGATGGAGGAGGGCGGTCACTACCGGCCGGCCTCAATCCTTAACTCGGTGGACCGTTGGAACACGCACCGGCCCGGATCAAAGGTTGAGGTGCCCGACGACTTGAGGGGCCTGATCAGAGACCGTCTTTTGGGAATTTTTTTCTCCCAGTCCTTCGACATCATAGACCGGGGCATCGGCACCAAGGCGGACCTCAACTTCGGGTGCCAGATCGCCCTCGGGTTCCGCAGGGGCCCCTTTGATGTGATGCGGGAGATCGGCGAGGCAGAGGTTAAGCGGGTCATGGACAGGTTCGCTTCCGAGCGGCCCGGCTTCCCCATGCCACGGGCCGAACTTGCCGAATACCAGGATTTTCGCCGGTTTGTCCTGGTGGACGACATGGATGGGGTCAAGGTGATCACCATCCGCAGGCCCCAGGCCATGAACGCATTGACCCCGGAGATAACCGACGAAATCCTGGGAGTTCTCAAGGCGGGCGCGGACGATCCATCTGTTAGGGGTTTCGTGATTACCGGGTATGGAACGAGTTCCTTCAGTGCAGGAGCCGATATTGGTAAGTTTCCGGAATACCTTGGTAATTTTGATGGGCTCTACAATTATGCCAAGGAGTGGGCTCGAACCCAACGCTACCTTGATCAGATGGAAAAACCCGTAGTCGCGGCGGTTAACGGGATGGCCCTGGGGGGGGGGCTGGAGCTGGCCATTCGATGTCATGGCATTGTAGCAACGAAAAAAGCCATGTTTCAATTCCCGGAGATCACTCTCGGTATATTGCCCGGGATCGGAGGTTGCATAGTGCCGTATCGAAGATGGCCCAAAGGCGCTGCTGTCTTCAATGAGATGCTTACACTCGGGAAAGCCATCTTTGCGGAAGAGGCCTTGGAAATCGGTATGGTTTCGCAGTTGGCAGATGACTACGGTACCTTGATTTCAGTAGCCATCGATGAGGTGGGAAGGCTTACCGGTAATGTCGGCAGGATCCCGGACGGGCAGGTCGATCCTGGGAATATCGAGGTCCCTGATCAGCCTGCAGCCGGAAAGTTGCCCCTGAGTAAGGAAGCCGTATCCATTACGGTTCAAACCATAAAAGACGGGTGTGCAGCATCAACCTTCGAGGAGGCCCTGGAGATCGGTTACAAGGGCTCTGCCGCGATAGGCTGCACTGACGCGGCCAAGGAAGGGATATCCGCCTTTTTGGAGAAAAGAAAGCCGCAGTTCGATAAGTAATCCCGATTTCGATTTGCATTTCCTTGCCCGGCAAGTTTGTTCCGAAAGCGTCGCGGGCGGCACCCTTCCGGGTTTGCCGCCTTTTTTATTGATTTGCAGCTTTCGCAGTTATCGGGATGCGCACTGGATTCTACTGGTTTGACTATGATCGCATAGGGGCCTCGGAAGGAGCGATCGTAAATGTGCCACCCTCGGTTTTCACAGCGGTTCACCACGCAGTGGGTATCTGGTTCAAGGAGCAGCCCCGACTTCCAAGAAGGTGGTTATGCTCTTGAAAAAGCTAAAGAAACGATTGGCCAACCTGGTTCAAAGGTGGAGATCAATGAATACATCGACTATTAAGAACTTTACTGTTATATGACCCTGAAGCCCATTAAGGCGCAGACTTGATTGGCTGTCCGGCAGCGAAGACACTATTCAGGACGCAACCCCTGTGCTCTATTATGCATTCGCAGATAAAGCCGGGCCTTACCGGCAGTGGGAATACGAGGAATTCTTGGAAAACTAGAGAGTTGGCACTGAAAATAAGGTTTTTGGGCACCTTTGCGTCTTGACGAGAGACAAAAATATTTAGATTAATCCGGTTTTGGTTACGGCTGTGCCGTGCCAAGTGATCCGGATGAGGAAAGGTGAGGTTTTGAAAAGACAAGCGCTTCTTTCCGTGGCAGGCACCGGTGAGGCCAGGGAAGTAATGGCGGTGGCTATCGGGGCCGCATATGCCGATTGTGCTGTTACCAATTCATCGGTTTTCAATGTGTACACCGGAGAGTGCCTGGAAGGGCTCACCGTATCCATCAAAGGCCGTTGGATCGCACATGTGGGGAAGGAGGCAGGGGACAGAATATCCCATAAGACCGAGGTCATAGACGCTGGCGGGAGACTTTTGATCCCCGGGTTCATAGACGGGCACACCCACTTGGCGGACATGATCTACAGACCCTCCGAGTTCATTCGTTATGCCGCACCCGGCGGCACTACCACTGTCATCACAGAGACGATTGAGCCCTATCCCATCTGCGGATGCGAGGGGATAGAGGATTTTCTATCCGCACTAAAGGATCAGCCTATTACCTTCTTTGCCACAGTACCGCCTGTGGCCTCAAATTGCAAAAGGATGAACGGGATTCCCTTGGGGGACCTGAAGCGGCTTCTAGTGCGGGATGATATCGTGGGTCTGGGTGAGGCCTACTGGGCGTCGGTCCTGCGGGAGCCGGATGCGTTTCTGCGGTTGATCGAGGAGACGCTTAAGCACGGTAAAAAGGCCGAGGGGCATTCGGCCGGGGCCTCGATTGAGAAGCTCATGGCCTATTGCGCTGCCGGCGTTTCGTCTTGTCACGAGCCCATAAAGGCGGAAGAGGTCCTGGAACGCCTGCGATTGGGGCTTCATGTCATGATTCGGGAAGGCAGCATTCGAAGGGACCTGGAGCAGATTTCCGAGATACGACACGCGGGCATAGACATGAGGCGGCTCATGCTGGTTACCGACGGGGTCGGACCGACCGATCTTTTGGAGAACGGGTATATGGAAGGCCTCGTACAAAAGGCGATCGACTGCGGACTGGAGCCGGCCCATGCCGTTCAAATGGCCACATTGAATGTCGCCGAGTATTTTAATCTGGATGGCTTGATAGGCGGTCTCGCACCGGGCAGGCAGGCCGATATGCTGCTGGTTCCGGACATGAGGAGCATCAGTGCCGAACTCGTAATCGCCAGGGGCCGGGTCATTGCCGAAAAAGGGCGGCTCACTGTTTCTCCCAGAGAGCATGGCTTTTCCGATGTGTTTCGAAACAGTATTCATCTGCCCTCCGATATGAAGGCGGAGGATTTTTCCATCAAGGCCCCGGAGGGGCTGGAAGAAGTAAAGGTGCGAGTGATCGATCAGGTCACGGATCTGGTGACGCGGGAGTCGCTTGTACAGGTGGAAGTGAAGGACGGTGAGATACACAGTGATGTGGGCCGCGACCTGCTGAAGGCGGCAGCCATTGACAGGGCCCAATTGACAGGGAAATCCTTTGTCGGCCTTATCAGGGGCTTTCAGTTGAAATCCGGGGCCTTTGCATGCAGTTGCGGCTGGGATTCGCCGGATATGATGGTCGTAGGTGCAAGTGATCGTGACATGGCCCTCGCCGTCAACAGGATCAGGGCCCTTCAGGGAGGAGTGGTCGTGTGTGACAGGGGTGGCATCCTTGCAGAACTGCCCATGCCGATCCTGGGGCTGATTTCCGAACTGCCTCTCCCTGATATCGCCGTGCGCATGAGGGAGGTTACGGCCTCCATTCGTGCGCTTGGGTGCCCCTTCCCTGACCCTTACCGGACCCTGGGAACCCTGGCGGGTGCGGCCATCCCCTTTATTCGATTATGTGATGAAGGGCTTGTAAGCCTGAAAACCGGAAAAAACCTTTCGATATTTGATATAGAGCATTGAAATAGAGGAGATAACGATATGCCGATTAGGAATTTCATGCGAAGAAGCGCTGATAAATTTCCCGAAAAAAACTGCGCTTATTACTCATAATGCTCGAATGACCTATAGATCCCTGAACACCAGGGTCAACCCGCTCGCAAACAGGTTGCTTCAAACGGGCCTTAATAAGGGAGACAGGATCGCGGCCCTGGGGGTCGGTACGGCCCAGGGCGCCCTTGACAAGGCCATGGATCATGTGCGTAAACGCCGGCAGTTCGGAAAACCCCTGGCGTCGTTCCAACTGGTTCAGGGAAAGATCGCCGATATGGTGACCATGACCGAGGCCGCCAGATCCCTTTGCTATCGAGCCGCGTTCAGGCTCGATTCAGGCACGCCGGATCCCGGACTCAGTTCAATGGCCAAGTGGTATTGCGCCGAGGTGGCGGTCAAGGTCGCGGATGAGGCGATTCAGCTGCACGGCGGATACGGAATCCTGGAGGAGTACAACGTGGCGCACTACTGGCGGAACGCCAAGGTCCTGGAGATCTTCGAAGGAAGCAAGGAGGTGGAAAAGATCGTTATTGCAAGCAAGTGTCTGGGAAAATATTAGCCATGGCGAATCAGGGTGAACGGCTTGAATTGACAGTGAACGGCAGGCCCTATGATCTTGGGGTCGGAACAGGGATTCACGATGTTGCGCCTTCTCACACCCTGGCCCATACCTTGAGGGACACCCTGGGCCTCACCGGCACCAGGGTGGGATGCGACCAGGGCGCCTGCGGGTCCTGCACCGTCCTGATGGACGGTGTGCCGGTGCTCTCCTGCATGACACTGACCATAGAATGCCGCGGGAGAGAGATCATGACCGTCGAGGGATTGCGCGATCCCCTGTCAGGCGATCTGGATTCGCTTCAGGAGGCATTTATCCAAAAGACGGCGTTTCAATGCGGGTTTTGCACGCCCGGCATTCTCCTCTCCTCAAAGGCCCTCCTTAAGAACAACCCTCATCCGAACGAACAGGATGTCAAAAAGGCCCTTTCCGGCCATCACTGCCGGTGTATCAGCCACTATCAGGTAGTGGAGGCGGTCCTGGAGGCGGCCGGACGCACGAAAGGGTAATCATGCCGCAAACCTTCAGACACATTGGAAAGAGCACCCCGCGAAAAGACGCGCTTAAGATCGTAACCGGCGAGGCGGTCTTCATAGATGATATTCGTCTGCCCGGTCTCCTGTACGGCCGGGCTTTGAGGAGCCCTTATGCCCATGCAGATATCCTGCATGTGGATACGAGCAGGGCCGAGGCCCTTCAGGGAGTCCGCGCCGTACTCACGCATCGAAACGTACCCGAATGGAAGGGCGGCACCCCGCCCCATGTCCGGGTGCTTGATAACAAGGTCCGTTTCGTCGGGGATGCAGTGGCCCTTGTGGCCGCGGAATCCGAAGAATTGGCCTGCGAGGCCCTGGATCTCATCTCCGTTGAGTACGAACCGCTTAAACCGGTCTTTGACGTGGAGGAGGCCCTTAAACCGGGTGCTCCTTTGCTGTACGATCAGTTTCCCGGCAATGTGATCACCCCGGGATTTCCGGCCTATGGACGGGATTGTCTGAGCGGCCTCAGGATGGGGGATACGGTGCAGGGGTTTGCCGAGGCGAATGTGGTCTGTGAGGGGAGTTACGCCTATCAAGGCCCCTTCAACCCGCTTCCCATCGAGCCCCCAGGCGTCATTGCCCACTGGGAGGCCTCGGGGAAGCTGGTGGTATGGGCCGCGACCCAGAGCGCCTCGTGGCACAGGTTTGTCATGCTGTCTTCCATGGGGTTCCCTGATATCCGTTCCATCGCCGCCCAGTGCGGCGGGAGTTTCGGATCCAAGAACTACGCGCTCCTTCCCTGTTTCTATGCCGCGGCGCTGGCCCTTGCATCCCATGCACCTGTCAGGATCCTTTACTCCAAGGCGGAGCAACTGGGCGCGTTTGTGAAGAGGCCGGGGTCGAGGTTCAAAGGAAAGATCGGGATCAAGAACGATGGGACAGTTACGGCGGTTTCCGGTGAGTGGCTGGTGGACACCGGCGCTTTTTCAGATATGGCTCAGGCCCAGATAGCAGTGGGGCTGGGAGAGGCGCAACTCATGCTGAGGTGTTCGAACTGGGACATAAAGACCCGGCTCGTCTGCACCAACCGCACAGCCTCGGGCGTGGTCCGCGGGTTCGGAGGGCAGGAACTGGAGTCGGCCCTTATGCCCCTGCTGATGGATGCCATGATAAAGGCGGATCTTGATCCGGTCGTCTTCATGAAAAAGAACTTCGTGAAGCCCGGAGACGGCTATTTCTGGCGTGAGGGGCGGTGGTGGGACTACCGGGGGGTGGACTACTCTCACGTCCTGGACCGGGGGGCCGAGGCCTTTGGGTGGGCTTCAAAGTGGAAGGGGTGGCTCAACCCGACCGAGGTGAACGGCCCCCGAAGAAGTGGTGTCGGCGTCATGGTCCACGGAAACGCCGATGTGGGAGAAGACGTGTCAGAGTCCTATGTCCGGTTGAACCCTGACGGTACCGCTGTTGTGCACGTATGCGTGTCCGAGGCGGGCATGGGTCAGAGGAGCAGCCTGTGCAAGATGGCCGCGGAGGTCTTGAAGCTCCCCCTGGAACGGGTGTGCATGGCGCCTCCGGATACGCTTGTAAACCCTTTCGAATTCGGCCTGGTAGGGTCCAGGGGTACTTATGCCGTGGGGTCGGCGGTCATCAACGCCGCGGAGGATGCACGCCGAAGGCTCCTGGAATCGGCCGCGGAGCGGCTTGACACGGGCCCCGACACCCTGGAAACCGAGAACGGCAAGGTCTTCCCGGTCGATCAACCTGAACAGGCCCTTTCCTGGAGCCGAATCATGGGCATCACAGGAACGGTTACAGGGCTGGGGAGGTTCAAGCATGACTTCACGCTGGCCAATTTCCTTGCACTCTTTGTGGAGGTGGAGGTCGATACGGAGACAGGAAAGACGGATGTGACCCGGGTGCTTGCGGCGACCGATGTGGGGCAGATCATGGATCCGGCTGTGCTCAATGGGCAGTTGAACGGATGCTTCGGTTCCGCAGGGCTTGACACGGCCCTGTTCGAGGAGACGGTCATGGACAGGAAAAGGGGGTACACACTCAACCCCAACATGATTGACTATAAATGGCGCACGTTCAGTGAACTGCCTTTAATGGAGAGCGTGATCCTCGAGACCCCCATGCCCAGCCATTGTTTCAAGGGGGTGGGCGTGGGGGAGATCTCCACGTCTCCCGGCCCGGGAGCCGTGCTTATGGCGGTCTCCAATGCACTGGGGACTCGAATGCAGGGATACCCCATGACGCCGGACAGGGTCATCCAGGCGTTTAAAAGATCGGGGCGGAACGCATGAAGGCCTTTGATCACAAGGACGCGGCAAGTGTTGAGCATGCGACTCATGCCTTGAGTGCTTTGGAGGGGCGCGGAGTCCCGGTTGCGGGTGGCACGGATCTTCTCGGATGCCTGAAGGAGGGTATTCTCCCGGACTACCCGGAAATGTTGATCAACCTCAAGACCATTGCGGGGCTTGATGATGTCAGGGAAGAAGGAAACGCCCTTTTAATCGGGGCCATGAGCCGATTGTCGACCATGGCCCGGTCCCAAGCCGTACACAGGCATTGCCGGGTCCTGGCCGAGGCGTCGGAATCCGTTGCCTCTCCTCAGATACGGAACATGGCCACGCTGGGCGGGAACCTGTGCCAGGACGTGCGGTGCTGGTATTTTCGTTATCCCAAGTCGCTCGGAGGCCCGATCCTGTGTCGCCGCAAGTTGGGCAAAGGATCCTGTCCGGCGATTACAGGTGATAACCGGTACCACGCCGTGATGGAGGCAAAGAAGTGCTTTGCCGTGTGTCCGTCCGACACGGCCGTAGCCTTGACCGCCCTTGGGGCTGAGGTTCAAATCGCCGGGCCTGAAGGTGCGCGAACCATGCCGGTGCAGGATCTTTACACGGAGAAGTGCCTTTCCCTCAAGCCCGGCGAGATCATCACGGAAGTCAGGGCTCCTTTTCCGGAAAGAGAAGCGATTCAGGTCTTCTTAAAGCATACACTGAGGAGGCCTGTTGATTTTGCAGTGGTGAGTGTGGCCGCCGTCTTTCATGTTGAAAAAGGGCGTTACGCGTCCGCCCGGATAGCCTTGGGGGGAGTTGCTCCCGGGCCCTTGGCCGTTACACGGGCCGAGGAAGAGATCCTGGGGCGCCCTGTTTCGGCGGAAACCGCTGCAAAGGCCGGAGCTGCAGCGGTTTTTGGGGCAAGGCCCCTGAGCGGGAACGGCTACAAGCTGGACCTGGTGAAGTCCCTCGTGAAAAGGGCTCTTCTTGTAAAGGGCAAGAAGTCTTCCTCTCGGAAGGACACGTAGATACCAGGAAAACCTATAAATTTGTTGCTTTTGCTAGACGCACCGTCTATATTATAACCATTCTGTAAATAGTATAGGCGGTGTGTTTCGTGGGAATAAGGGAGAGAAGAGAAAGGGAGAGGTCGGAGCGGAGAGATTCCATTCTCCAGGCCGCTGTCCAGGTGTACATGGAGCAGGGCTACCACGCCACGACCATGGACAAGATCGCCGAGACGGCGGAACTGAGCCGCGCTACACTCTATCTGTATTTCAAGACCAAGGACGAGATTTTTGTTCAGGCCATTGTCCGGCAGTCCGGGTTCTTTGCGGGTCTTCTAGAAGGGCTTTACATGCGCCGGGAAGAGATCGGTGACGACCTGTTGCAGGAGCTCTGGGAGTGTTTTAAGACGTTTTACTCCATGGATCCGTCAATCATGAACGTCACGCTTTATTTTCACCAGAGCCAGATGCTCAGGAGCCTTCCGGATTCGTTGAGACTGGAGCTGGACCGCTCCGGGTCTCTGAATTATTCCTGGATGTGCGAAATTATGGGGTATGGGATCCGCAAAGGGCTGTTCAGAAAGTGTCACGAGAAGACCCTTGCCGAATTCATCTGGACTTCCTTCTTAGGTATCGTGCATCTGGAGAACAGTAAAATGGCTATGGGCAGAAAGACCCATCTTCAGGAAACATGGGCCCTCGGGATGAGCATCCTTGAAAGGGGAGTTATGACCGGGGCCTGAAAACACCCGGTACGCAACGGCCCTGCAAGCCTGTTGCAGGGGACCTCAATAAGAGAAGGAGGTTGAACCATGAAAGTCGAGATTACACTAAATGTCAACGGAGACCCCCACACGCTGGCTGTGGAACCCTGGAAAACGCTCAATGAGGTCCTGCGGGAAGATCTGTTTCTCACGGGCACCAAGCTGGGATGCGGATCAGGGGACTGCGGGGCCTGCACCGTCATGATAGACGGAAAGACCGTAAGCTCCTGCCTTACCCTTGCAGTGGAAGCGGCAGGCAAGGAAATCCTGACCGTGGAAGGGCTAGCGGAATCAGGGGAAAAGCTGCATCCCATACAGGAGTCCTTTATCGAGAAAGGGGCGATTCAGTGCGGTTACTGCACCGCCGGTATGGAGATGTCGGCCCTTTTCCTTCTCAAGAACAACGCCGCTCCCAAGGAAGCGGACATTCGAAGAGGGCTTTCCGGAAATCTCTGCAGGTGCACGGGCTACAACAAGATCGTAGAGGCTGTCTCATCCGCCGCCGAGAGCATGAATAAGTAATCCAGGTCCGGGAGAGCGGGCCCAGGCCGTTCATCCCGATGAATACATTTTATGGAGGGACC
The DNA here is from genome assembly GCA_964512335.1 of uncultured Desulfobacterales bacterium. Taxonomy (GTDB): domain Bacteria; phylum Desulfobacterota; class DSM-4660; order Desulfatiglandales; family HGW-15; genus JAIPEI01. The sequence goes on along the minus strand of CAZEIA010000032.1, from coordinate 1,617 downwards.
CATGAGTAGAGCAAAGTTCGAATATTATGCCCCTGGAACCGTTGAGGAGGCATCCCGGCTCCTGCTGGATGCCGGCAAAGGGGCCTTTCTTCTGGCCGGAGGTACGGATCTGCTCGTCAAGATCAACCACGACATGATCCATCCGAAGGCGGTTATCAGTCTCAATGCCATCAAGGAACTGGATTTCATTAAATTCGAAAGAAACAAGGGGCTGACCATAGGAGCGGGCGCCAGGCTCGCCGATGTTGAAATCCACCCGGACATTCGGCGCCGTTACCCTGCGGTGGCTTACGCTGCGAGTGTAACAGCCAACACCCAGATACGAAACATGGGAACCGTGTCAGGAAACCTCTGCAACGCCGCTCCTTCAGCCGAGAACTCTCCCACACTCATCGCCATGAACGCCGAAGTCGCACTTTATGGAAAAAACGGAGAAAGACGTCTCCCCCTGGAGGACTTTTTCAAGGGGCCGGGTCTGACCGCCCTGGAGCCCGGAGAGATCATGACATCCGTTTTCGTCCCCCTCCCCCCGGCTGGTTCAGGCGCCTCCTACCAGCACATCTCCGCACGGGGCAAGGTGGATATCTCGGCCGTGTGTGTGGGCGCCATGGTCTCCCTTGACAAGAGCGCGTGTGAGGATGTGCGGATCGCCCTGGGCGCCGTGGCCCCGGTGCCCATGAGGGCCGTGAAGGCCGAGCGCATGCTCAAAGGAAAAAAACCGACCGAGGAGCTTGTAGAAAAGGCGGCGGAGCAGGCCATGAAGGAGGCCAGACCCATTTCCGATATGAGGGCCAGTGCGGAGTATCGCAAGACCATGGTACGGGTGTTGACCAAGAGGGCCTTGAGCGAGGCCTTGAAGCCGGCCCGAAAGAAAATAGGGTAGAGGAGGATATACATATGAAGTCGTTCAATATAATCGGAGAGAATGTCCCCAGGACCGATGGACAGGCCAAGGCCACCGGCGCGGCGGTATACGCGGATGACATAAGGCTGCAGGGCATGCTCCATGGGGCCCTTTTGAGGAGCCCTCTGCCCCATGCGCGAATCGTCCGTATTGATGTACGCAAGGCCGCAGCACTCCCCGGTGTCAAGTGTGTGATAACGGGAGGCGACACCCCGAAGATACGATACGGCAACTGGCGGCTGTTTCCGGCCACCCAGGACGAGTATCCCCTGGCCGTGGACAAGGTCAGGTTTATAGGCGACGAGGTGGCGGCAGTTGCTGCTGTGGACAGAGACACGGCGCGGGAAGCCCTGGAATTGATCAAGGTGGATTATGAGGAGCTGCCCGGGGTCTTTGATGTCAATGCGTCCACCCGGAAGGGGGCCCCGGTCCTTCATGAGGAGACCCCCACGAATATCAGCGTTGACCGGAAGATCCAGTACGGTGACGTCAAAAAGGGGTTTGAAGACGCCGACTATGTCCGTGAGGACACCTTCACTGTTCATGCGCAGAGTCACGCCTATCTCGAGCCCTGCTCCTGCGTGGCCCAGGCGGACATTGACGGGCGCATAACGATCTGGACGTCCACCCAGACACCTTACATCGTCCAGTGTCTCCTGGCCTCCACTCTGGGGCTTCGAGAAAACGACATACGCGTGATAGTCCCTTATGTG
>CAZEIA010000031.1:0-24860 GCA_964512335.1 uncultured Desulfobacterales bacterium | reverse complement strand
TGTCATGGCCCCGTCCGAGCAGGAACTCGTATGAATGTGCAGATCGATGATCATCGGCACCTTGGTGTGTTCGAATTGGATTTTCCGGTAAAAACGCCATCGCGGGATAAGAATGGTTTATCCCAGCAGCGGAATGCCGGTCAAGGAGAAATGCCCAGGCCAAAGGACCCTTGCTCTCACAAAAAATCAGATCACGCTCTTCCGGATTAGCTCTCCGGCACTCCTGTAGTCATGAACCAGGTCCAGGAGCTTGCTGATATAATTCCTCGTGCCTAATAGGGAGGAACTCCATCATACTTGAGCACGCGGCCCATTCCGGCATTGTAAGCGGCCAGCGCCAATTCCGGGTCTGTTTGTTCTGTCTACTCGTTCACGAAGACGGGTATCTTAGCCGGGGAGACGCAATTGTCAAGGGCCTTCGGAACCGCCGTCAAAGCTGATGTATTCTTATTATTTTTTGACCTGCCCGCACGGCGGGGCTTTTCACGGCCCGTGCTCTGTGTTAATGTTCCGAAACCGGCCGCGAATGCCTCTTTGACCACACCTCATACTTCCCCGGGAGAAGAACAGATGACTGACGACATACGTGCTGCAGCGGATTTTCTTGAAGGACTGTTGCCCGGTCCCCCGCAGATAGGCATGATCACAGGAACAGGCCTGGGAGACCTGACCAACGCCATGTCGGTTGAGTTACGTATTCCTTTCGAGGAGATTCCCCACTTTCCAAAGACAACTATTGAGAGCCACAGGGGAGCAATGGTATACGGCGGCTTTTCAGGTCTGCCGGCCTTGGCCATGGAGGGCAGGTATCATCTCTATGAGGGTTACACGCCCCAACAGGTCTGCCTTCCGGTCCGCGTCATGGCCAGGATCGGAGTGACACACCTCCTCATTTCAAGCGCGGCCGGCGGACTTAATCCCCTGTTTGAACCCGGTGACTTGATGCTTGTAACCGACCACATCAACCTGACCGGCACGAACCCTCTCATCGGTCCCAACCTCGACGCATTCGGACCTCGTTTTCCCGATATGAGCCGGGTATACGACCGCGGGCTGATTCGTGTTGCACAAAAAGAGGCGTTGGCCGAAGGTATCGATCTCAAAAAGGGAACTTATGTGGGAGTACCAGGACCAAGCATGGAAACCCCTGCGGAGACGCGCTTTCTTCGAATGATCGGTGCCGACGCAGTGGGCATGTCCACGGTGACGGAGGTTATTGCCGCAATGCATTGTGGTCTCAGAATCTGCGTGATCGTAGCGATTACGAACCTGAACCTGCCCGACTGCATGACGAAGACGTCAATCGAGGACGTCGTGGCCTGCGCTGGACGAGCCGGGCCGGGCCTGAGCCGTCTCTGGGGACGAATAGCAACGGCTGTATCGAGTGAGCCTTGAGGCCGGCCGCCATGGCGGTTGATTTGATTGGGGAAATTCTTTAAGTTTCACCACGAAGTTCACGAAGATCACGAAGGAAACAATAAATAATTACAAGGACCTGATATGGAACAAGCCGACCTGGTAATTGAAAACGGAACCATACTCACCATGGACCCCTCCGACACGGTTATTGAAAAAGGTTTCCTGACAATCCGAGGTGACGCCATAACCGAGGTTGGAGAGGGCGCAGGGCCTTTTCCGGAGGCCGGAACCCGAATCGATGCCCGGGGAGGCATTATTCTTCCCGGCCTGATCAACGGGCACACACACGCGGCTATGACGCTTTTCAGGGGGCTGGCCGACGATCTCCCTCTAATGGAATGGCTAAACGACTACATCTTTCCCGCTGAAAGCCGTATGGACGGAGACTTCGTACACACGGGCACTTTGCTGGCCTGTGCGGAAATGACCCTGTCCGGCACCACCACGTTCTGCGACATGTACCTTTTTGAGGAAAGAGTTGCCGAGGCGGCGCAGACTGCGGGCATGCGTTGCCTGGTGGGAGAAGTCCTCTATGACTTTCCATCACCCAACTACGGTCCCCTTGACAAAGGTTTCGAGTACACCGAAGCACTCATTCGGGAATGGAAAGATGATCCCCTGGTAAACATCGCCGTGGAGCCCCACGCAATCTACACATGCAGTCCGGACCTGCTCCGCAGGGCCGATGAACTCGCACGAAAACATGAAGTGCCCCTGATCATGCACGTGGCGGAGACCCGGACGGAGATCGAGCAGGTGCGGAAGATGTACGGAAAACGGCCTTTCGAGCACCTTGATTCCCTGGGTGTCCTCGGTCCTCACATGGTGGCGGATCACTGCGTTCACGTGCATGAGAATGAGATAGACCTTATGGTTGAAAACGACGTGAAGGTGATCCACAATCCCGAGAGCAACATGAAGCTGGCGAGCGGCGTGTCTCCGGTCCCCAGCCTCCTGTCAGGAGGAATCACAGTGGGGCTGGGAACCGACGGGTGCGCTTCTAACAACAACCTGGACCTTTTCGGGGAAATGGGTACAGCCGCAAGGCTTCACAAGGTCGACACCATGGACCCAACAAGCCTCGACGCCGTGACCGCCCTGCGCCTGGCCACGGTTGAAGGGGCCAAGGCACTGGGTCTCGGAAACATCACGGGATCCCTGGAGATCGGCAAAAAGGCCGATGTGATTATCGTTGACACTGACAAGCCCCACCTCACCCCCTTGTACAACCCCTTTTCGCACCTGGTCTATGCGGCAGGGGCTCAAGACGTCACCCACAGCATCATAAACGGCCGGGTGGTCATGAAGGACCGCACGCTTCTGAACCTTGACCCGGGCCGCATCATCGAGAAGGCCCGCAGCCTGGCACATGAAGTGAAGCGCTGGACCCGCAAAGGAAATTAAGATTTCGGGCGGATGTGGACGAGGGTGATCTCGGGCGGGCTTCCGACCCTCACCGGAGGTCCCCATGTGCCTGTCCCTCGATTCACATGGAGCACGGACCCCTTTCCCAGATCGTACTCTCCCCTGATGTACGGGTAAACAAGGGACACGATTAAGTTGAAAGGGAAGATCTGGCCGCCGTGTGTGTGCCCGGAAAGCTGGAGATCAAAACGACCCAGAAATTCCTCGTTTACATTAGGCCGATGCCGGAGTAAGAGGACCAGATTTTCAGGGGGTATTTGACTGAGCAAGGCCTCGAGGGGTTGTCCTGCCGGCCCGCCGAAACTGTAGGAGGCTTCATCGTCCACACCCACAATGGAGAGCCAGGGCAGCGGGCTCGTTGTTTCTCCCCGAAGCACGCGGAATCCGGCCTTTTCCAGAAAGTCCAGCGACACGTGGATCCCGTTACCGTAGAACTCGTGATTGCCCGTGACCGCGTAACTGCCCAAGGGCGTCTCAATGGACCGAAATATGCGGGCTATCTCGTTTGAGTCCGCCATGCCTCGATCCACCAGGTCGCCTGTGGCCACCAGCATGTCCGGCGCCAGTTCTTCGATGCGCTTCGCGACTTGACCGGCCGGAACGGCACCCTTCAAGGGGCTGAAATGCAGATCCGAGACCTGTACTATACGCACGCCCTCCACGCCGGCCGGCAGTTTGCCGGAGTGCAGTTCAACCAGGTGCACGCTCAAGCGGTTTGCCTCAAAGTGGCCATAGGCGAATGCGCAGACGGCGACTGAAGCCGCCGCCACGGCTACGGGCCGGGCCGTCCGGCCTGGGAACGACCCGCTGATACGCGAAAATCCACGACGAATAAGTAACAGGAGCAGGCGCAGGCAGTCTCCGAACACCTGGGCGCTTATGAATAGAAAGACCAGGCCCATCCACTCATACCCGACGAAAAGCATCATTACGGCCTGACGTTCCAGCCCCAGGGAAAAAAGTCCTTGACCGAGGACCGGGGACAGCATGAGGAAGATGAAAGCAGCGGCCACCAGGTAGGAGCGGGGTCGCTTCCATGGAAAGATGCACCTCAGCTTCACGTATGCGTAAGCGTGAACAAGGCCGTATAGGCTCAGAAAGACCGCCAGAAAAAGTGCGAAAGATCTCATGAGTGCTACCAGTTCCCTTGCAAAGTCAGGGCAATGTATTAAAATTGTCTTTTTCAGTCAACAGGAGGATCGATACCGGAGGGTTCCCTCATGACATCGACCTTTCATGGCGTCCCGTTCACCGCGCTGGGCAGCCGACTTCGAAGTGTGCCGGAGGTGAGGACCCTTGGGGTGAAACCCAACTTCCTCGACTACACGCAAACAGAAAGGACCCTCATCCTTGAATCACCGGTGGTGCTTTACCCTACAAGGCACTACGCCAAGTTCCTCTCCACCCTGGACCGGCGCATTTTCCCCAGCCTGGAGACCCACCTGTATGCGGACGAGAAGATACTCCAGACCACCCTCTTCCAGATGCTGGGGCTTTCACATCCGAGGACCCGCTTCTATTTCAGGCGACATTGTGAAGACATCTTGCAAGACTTTCATTTTCCGTTTATCGCCAAACTGCCCCGTGCCTCTTCCCGGGGCCGCGGGGTTTTTCTCATAAAAGGGAAAAAGGAACTTCAGGAATACCTTTCCTTGACCAACGTGGCGTACATACAGGAATATCTTCCCCACGAACGTGACCTGCGCGTGGTTCTCATCAATTATGAGCCCGTGCTGGCCTATTGGCGATTAAGGTCGCAGGAGGGATTCAAGACGAATTTGTCCCAAGGCGGCAAAGCGGTTTTCGAGGGCGTGCCTCCGGAGGCGATTGAGTTCGCCGCACATTGCGTGCGGAAATGCCGATTCGATGATGTTGGGGTTGACTTGATTTGGCATAATGAACGATGGTATCTCATCGAGGCGAACATGAAGTATGGTCGCAAGGGCCTTCAAATGCAGGGCTTAAACCTCAAAAATATTATGAGGGAAAAGCTTTTAAATGGCGAAATCACGAACTAATTATCGAAACACCTATATTGGGAGACGCCCCGGCAGGTTTCGCTTTCTAAAGGCGGTCCTATGGGTTGGAACAGCCGGGGTCCTTTTTCTGATCGCTTTGTTGGGTACGCTCTATTACAAAGTATACCAGGAGTCGGCAACAAGCATTCAACGAGGTGTGATTCAGAGCATCATCTTTTCGGAGAGCCCGGTCTATTATGACGATGGTGAAACCCCTATCGGGGTGTTCTTTGAGAAGACCCACCGGCGCTACATTGAATACAATGATATTCCCAAAACCTTTGTGAAGGCCATTGTCGCTGCAGAGGACCAGAATTTTTTTGACCACATGGGCTTCGACACAAAGTCGATTATAAGGGCCTTCATCGTCAACCTTCGCGAAGGCCGGGTCGTACAGGGCGGCAGCACCATCACCCAGCAGACCGCAAAGAACGTTTTTAAGCGGGAGAAACGGTCCTACAGGGCCAAACTCAAGGAGTTCTTCCAGGCGGTCCTGCTGGAGCACAAATACTCCAAAGAGGAAATCCTGGAACTCTATGTTAATCAGTTCTTTGTGAGCGGGTTCGGGCGGGGGCTCCAGATTGCAGCCCGTTATTTTTTCGACAAGGACGCCCGGGACCTCGACCTGGTGGAGTCGGCTTTCATAGCGGGCATGGTCAAGGCGCCTAACAGGTATAATCCCTTCACCAAGGGCTCAGAGACTGAGAGATCTCTGGCCATGGATGCCGCCAAGGTCCGAAAAGACTATGTGCTTAAAAAAATGTTGGAGCTCCGTTTTATTACGCCGGACCAGTTCCAGGAGGCTAGGGCCCTGCCCGTGCCCTTCCAGGAAGGCCAGGTCACCTTCCGGTTGAACGTAATACTGGATTATATCCGCGAGCAGCTCCAATCCCCTTTCTTTCGAGAAATTCTGTCAAGGGAGGGAATCGAAAACATAGCAACCTCAGGCATCCGTATTCACACGTCCATAAACCGGGAAATCCAGGAAGGGGCCCTCCGCAGCCTACAGCAAAACCTGCCCCGCCTTGATATCCGCCTCAGGGGCTACCCTGTGGCGGACCTTCAGGAACACTACCGCAATATCCACCCTTCCCTTCCCCGCCAGCGTGATACCACGCTCCCTTTTCTTGGGCGGATCACCCACATTGACCGGGAGCCTGAAAGCCCCTCCCTGATAGTTGCCTGGGAGAACGGGGGAGGCGTCATCGACATCGAGGGTATGCGGGAGGTGGGCGAGGCCTGGGTCCAGTCTCGCCGCGGAATATGGGCCAAGTTCAGCGAGAGCGACATCCCTGCTTTTATGGAGATGTTCGGTGAAGGGAACCTGGTTCCTGTCTGTTTGTCCGAACCTCCGGAAGGCGGTAAGATAATCAGGACGCTTCGCCTGACCCAGATCCCGGCACTGGAGGGCGGTGTCATCGTTCTGCAGCGCGGCATGGTTCGCGCAATGGCCGGCGGGTTTTTCAACCGGTTTTTCAACCGGGCCGTTGATGCCAAACGGCAGCTGGGCTCCGCCTTCAAACCCCTTGTCTACACTGCGGCTCTTCAACTCAAGTGGAACACTCTCGACACACTCATGAATGTTCCGGAATTGTACCGGTTCCAGAATACGGTTTATGTGCCCAAACCGGATCACGACCCCCCTTCCGGCGAGGTCTCCATGGCCTGGGCCGGCGTGAAATCCGAAAACCTCGCCACGGTATGGCTCCTGTATCACCTGACGGACCATCTCAACCTCAGCGAATTTCGGGAAGTGGTTCGCCGTGTGGGTCTTCACCGTGAAGAAGACGAATCCTATGAAGACTATATGCGGCGCATCCGGGATGATAACGGAGTTCTCGTCAACGAGGCTGCGCTCATGGAAGCGGCCTTTTACGAGGCTCGAAAGGCCATTGAATCAGATTTGATATTTTCAGGATATGATGATGCACTTGACACCTTGAGGCGGCTGCACTTCATGGTGGACGAGGAAGGGCTCGATCTGGGTGACAGTAATCATAAAAGGATCTACCGCCACGGCTACGAACGCCTGCGTGTCTTCAACCATGAAATGAAATCAGCCGTCGATCGAATTCGGTCCGCCCTTGAAAGTGGTCCCGGCGGGCCCCCTCCCCCCGACCTTGAGTGGTTCCGCCTGGGCCGTGACCCACGGGGACGGTCCAGGACGGTCTTTCTTGGACCCAGGCTCATGGGGGACGGCAAGGAGCTCAGGTCGCTTACCCTCCAGGACCTTCGTGATCAGCCTGAATTGCTTCAGGCCGGAAGGGTGTGGGTTGACGGCCTGCTTCCATCGTCCGTCCTTGATCTGCTTGAGGCACAGACCCGCAAGAATTACCGGAAACTCATCGAATTGAAGCGTTATGAACTCGATGTTCTTGCCAGAATCAAGGATTTCCGGGTTCTCGTCAACCTGCATTATGTGCGCGAATTAAGCAGACGAATGGGTATCTCAACACCCCTCGACCCCGTGCTGTCCTTTCCCCTGGGCGCGAACGCCATAAGCATCGCTGAGGCGGCCCGTGCATACCAGGCCATGATGACCGGCAAGGTCTATCTACTGGACGAGAACCCTTCCGAGCGGATGATCCCTGTCATCCAGCGTATCGAGGACCGTGAAGGGCAGGTAATCTGGGAGTACACCCCAAGACCTGAAAGGGTGCTCAGCGAGCGGGTCTCGGGCATGATGGCGGAAATCCTCCGAATGGTTGTTCAAGAAGGCACCGGCAGGCGGGCCAAGGATGCAATAAGGCTCTCCGTGGAGGTCGAGGAGGATCGAGTGGAACTCCCGGTTCCGGCCTTTGGAAAGACCGGCACGGCCAACCAGTACAAGAACTCCAGTTTTGTGGGATTCCTGCCAGGGCCGGAGGATGAGGCGGGCGGCCTGGGGCTCGACCCGGGATTCGTCGTCTCAGCCTACGTAGGCTACGACGACAACCGGCCTATGGAAGGAGACCGTATAACAATATATGGGGCGTCAGGCGCCCTGCCCGTATGGATCGATACGTGCAGCGCCCTTGTAAACAGCCCCACATACCGTGAAAACCTCCAGATCGCCGATCTCGCTTTCGACATTAAGCCGGTTTTCGTCACGGGCCACGCCGATCTTCGCCCTGTCAGGATATCCGGACAGACAGGCCTTCCGCTGCGGTTTCAGGACGGCAGGGCCCCTGGGAGCGCGGTCATGATACTGTCGAATGTAAGCGTGGAAGACGGCACCGTACGAGTAAACCGAAACTTCGAACCGCTCCAGTGAGGTAACTCATATGACACTCGGCCGTCCGATGGTTCTAATTACCCTTACGCCACTGCTTTTTGCCTTTTTCCTGTCCGGCTGCGTCCCGGGATGGCCAACTCGAACCCAGGTGGCTGCCCCCCCCGGGCCGTCTCAGGAAATCCCCTCCCCCAAGGCCCTGATAGACCCGGTTAGCGTAGAGGAAAGGATTCAGACCCTTGAAAAGATCCTTGCCCGTAAAGATGCCCTGGATGCGGACCGTCGTGAGGAAGCAAAAGCGCTCATGGAGGACTACCGGATTATTCTCAAAGAGCTTCGTACACCAGGCGCTCCATCGGGGGGCGCAGGTGCAACCTCAATCCTCTTTGAGCGTCTCGGGGCCCTCGAAGCTCGATATTTCGAAACAGAACAAATCGAAACCGGCCCACCGGCGCCTATAATGCTCCTACCGGCCCCAAAGGAAAGACGTGTACGCGATGCATACCTTTCAGGCGACTACGAAGGTGTAATCCAGACCTGTTTGGATCTCGAGAGCACATACGGGCCTGAGGCCCTCACACCTCAAAGCGGACTCATCTTCGCAATGGCCCTGGCTGAATCTGGAAAAATCAGTAAGGCGATTCGAACAGGCGAGCGTGTGATACCCGAACTCGTGGGCCGGCCTGACCTTATGCACCTGCGAAGCCGAATGGTCGACTGGTATCTAAGGCAGGGAAACTCGAGGCAGGCAAGGGAACATTACGAGAAACTCGTGGATGAAATTCAGGAACGCAGAAGCATCCTCGAACTCGCCGAAATGGCCCTCGAGCCTTCCGTGACTCAGCCCCCACCGGACCAAAGGCCCGACCCCCTCTGGGAAGAAACCGCGGATGAAGAATCCGGCCCCCTGGCCGATCTCCTCCACCGCGTGGACACCCTCATACAGGCACAGGAATTTGACCAGGCAAGGATGCTCCTGGTCAGGCAGAGGATCCGGTATCCCGAGGGGACCCAAACCGCGGCTATTGACCGGGCCATGGATAGAGTGGACAGGGCCGAAGCCGCGCTTGATCGAAAAACCCCGGCGGCCCCTGTTCAACCCCGGGTAAGCGAGGCCCTCGATGAGGCCCGAGATCTGATGGAGGCAGAAGACTACGAAAAAGCCCTCGCAAGGCTGGAAGGATTGCGAGGGTCTCCGGACGAGACCGATCCACAGGTGGAGACTCTAAGGCGGAAGGCCGAGTCGGAACTCGTCCGCGCCGGCCGCGAGGAGGCTGCGAAGCTGTTTCTCATGGCCAGAAATGCACAGAGTTCCAAGGAGAAGGAGGCCCATCTTCGCGCCTCCCACAGCCTGCTCAGTGAGCTTCTGGAACGATTCCCGGAATCCTCACTGGCCCCCAGGATCCGGAACAATCTGAACACGGTGGAGGAGGAGATGACGCTGATTGGACTGCCCCGAGAAAACGGGGACCGACGTGACTGAGAAATCAGCTGGGGGCACAACACGGCATACCGGATCGATCGTCCATCAAGGGCTTTTTCCGGGAGCGAACAGTGCATCCAACTCGGCACACCTTCACAACACTGAATAAACCTGATTTTTATCTCTCGACGGGACGCCAGGAACACCGGGAAAGCCTTTTTAAATTTATCAGCCCACAGGCCTTTACAATTCGTAATTCGATCTTATCTTTATTAAGAAGGCTTTAAAGTAAAAAGGGACATCGGCCGATAAGACCAGTAAGAGGGAAAACCCGGTTCCGCCACGCGGCTTCAACACCGAAAGAAAACCCGCCGGACGGCCCCAAAGGCCTCCAAAGGGTACGCTAAACAAAAGGAAGCATTCGGCGGCACCGGTTCAATAGACTTCTCGGCTGTACGTGCATAATTTCTACCGGGCATCTACAACATTAAAATGATCAGATGGACTCCGGGGAAAACAACGGCAACCAGGGAAGTCTTACATAAAGCGAAAGAAAGCCCGTAACCTGGTCAACCATCAGCCTCATATATCATGAATAAAAGACACTGAACCTCAAAAAAAGCCCGCGGTCCTGATATGGGATCGCGGGCTGACTTTTTGCTGATCACGCTGCCTCCCGGTAGGTCTTTTCAGGCATTATCGGTCACCTTACCGTATCCAGCCGATTTTACTAAAAAAGCGACTCCATCATTCGGCGATATCCTGTCTCCATCAGGGGTTCGAGATTGACTATGTCGGCCGTGTTGTATCGAATCAGCCGGTCCAGGGCGGAACGGTTCCCTTGCTGGTGCTCCGCCCACAGACGGACGGCGTCCAGGCCGTCCATTCCATCGATCCCGCTCTCCCTTACGAGGCCCATCCTTCTCTCAATGGCCTTGAGGCCTCCTGAGAAGCCGAGTCGCCGCAGGACAAACCTGAGGTCGATGTGGGCGGGCGGAAGAGTGATGCCCGGGAAGGCTCGTCTGATATAGGGAAGGTCGAAGCAGGCCCCGTTGAAGGTGACGACCACATCATAAGCGGCTACTGCTGTTTCAAAGGCTTCCAGGTTCACCCCGTTCACGAACGTCTGTGTGCGAATGCCGTCATAGAGCCCGATCACCGTGATTTCGTCGAAACCTTCGTATCCTCCGCTTGTCTCGATATCCAGATACACCGCACCGGCCCGAAACTCATCGAAAAGGCGCCATAGCTCGGAACCCTGAAGACGCCGGGTGAAGAATTCGATATTACTCAGGTTTTCAAGGGACCGCTCCAGTTCGCTACGAACAAACCGGTCTCTTGTTACCGGGACGACCGGGACTGAACCGGCCAGGTAGTCTTCCCAGGTCCTGACGCCGTGTGCCCAGAGTGCCTGTTCGGTCCTGTATCCGATTCCCCGGACATGAATAAAAGTGTTTCTAAGCACCTGAAAAAGCCGCGGTTTGTGTTCGAGTTGAAAACAAGAGTTAATCGACCGGATTTCCCGCACTTAAAAAATCCGCGTCAGTCTTCAGTCATGGACCCTTTGCGATTCGAACCGTGTCCTGATTTTACGGGCCCAAGAAGCGTCCTCCCTCGTAGATCATCAGGCTCTTGCCGGATCGCAGCTCGGCCGTAACCCGTTTGTTCTCCGTGCTCACCAGGTCCCAGTGCAGCGCTGAGTCATTGAAGCCGAGTTCATCCTTTTTCTCCCGGGTGAGAGAGGATGCGTCACCCTCAAACGTATCCGAGTAGGAAGCCCCCAGGGCGATATGGCAATTGCCGTACTTTCCGCCATAGTTCTCGTCAAACAGGGTGTTGGCCATGAAACGGCTGATCCTCGAAAACCGCTTGTCCGTGAGGCTGAACTCCCCCAGCCGGCAGGCCCCTTTATCCATGCGGGCCTGCTTCTGTAGAAATTCCTTTCCTTTCCGCGCATCCAGCCCCACGGCCCGTCCTTTACGGAACTCCAGCCGAACGCCTTCAACGTAATTTCCGCTTCGAAAAGAAGGCTGATCTGCGTAGTAGACCCCTTCGGTGCCACGCCAGTCAGGGGACAGGAAAAGCTCGAAGCTGGGGATGTTGTGTCCTGACACCCCGAGCCACCTTCGATGCTCTCCCGGCGTGATCCATAGATCAGTCCGCTCGGACTCCACGTGCAGGCGCTCCGTATCAAGCCCGTTCAACCAGGCCTTGATTGCTTCGGCCTTGTTGTGAATGGTCTTCCACTCCTTTACCGGGTCCTGAGTGTTCAGGTAGCACGCACGGATCACCTGAGCCTCGTATTGCTTTTCGGTCAATCCCGCCTTCCGGGCAAGCTCGGGCGTAGGAAACATACAGAGCGTCCAACCAAACTCGCCCCTGTCTTCCCGAAGATTGAGAATGTCCCGGAGATATTTCACCGCCACAGCTGTCTTTCCTATGCGCTTGGGATCGATTTCGCGCAGGTGGGTAAGGGAGTCCGGCGCGTGAAGAAAGATGCTTCCGTTAAGGTTCTCGTACAGCTCCGTGGTTCCCGGCGGGACGAAGACAAGCTGCCGGTTGTCGGCGCGTTCATAAAAATCCCGCTCCATCACGGAAGTAAGCCCCATTCGCATGACCGGGTTATAACCCTGATCCAGCAGCCTGCCTTGCAGTATCTCCGCCAGGGGTGTCGCAGCCATCTGATACCGCACAAAGACGATATCCCCTTTCTTAAACCTTTGTTTTCGAGCCGTCTGCATACCCCAGACAAGGACATCGGCGTATCGCTCCAAGGTTTTTTTCCCCAGCATCCTGTCAACCTCCTGTCCTTCAAAAAACTTCCGGTTTGCAAATGACCTCCCGCACCTTGAGGTCAAAAAAATGAAAGCTGTTGGCCGGTCGCAGAATCAGGGCGGTGTCTATTCCTTTAGTGGTCCCACCCGCTGAGACAACATCGCTGTCTGTCCGTATCAGCCCGGCATCGGCCGCCATCAAGGCCAGTTCTACAGCCACCTTGGTCCCATGGCCGAACACCCGCAGGGTGTTGGCGATAATCTCATCCACCTGATAAGTCGCCATCTTATTGCGTACGGCCCTGCCCACTCCGCCGAATGCGTGCTGGCCCGTGAAGACCGCAACCCCCTTTGACTCCAGATCCTTGCGGACCTCAGGGGTGAGCTCCTGCTTATCGGGCTCCTCAAAACCAGTCACGTGGGTGACCGCCACGATGTGAAAGCCGGGAGGCAACACCTCGAGGGCGTCCAGCACGGTCCTCCCGCTGCACGTTGGAATCAACACCCGGTCGATTGACAGCTCGCCGGCGCGCCGGGCAATGGACTCAAGGACGTCTCGCGTGTTCCTTGGACCAGCTTTCCTGAAAAACCGGACCTGGGTTTCGCGGTACGATTCCGACTCATTCATCTCCTTCCTCCTTTGCCCTCACCTTGAAGGGAGGCCTGATATCGAATCATTCATTACCTGGACCCTTTTTACATATCCCATGGGTCCGGACAAGCCTAAAATGGACTCACCCGTTCTGATTCGAGTCAAAAGGAGTCTTGACACCTGAATTCTCAGGGTTACATTTTTGATGGTGTGGACAGTCAAGACATGCCGGAAGGAGAACCTGACATGCTTCGCAAGATCGTTGTCGGAGACTACCAGGCGAACTGCTATATCCTGGGATGCACGCAAAGCCGCCGTGGTGTTGTAGTTGATCCCGGAGCCGAGGCGTTTCGTATTACTCGAGAGATATCAGCGAACGGCCTCACGGTTCAAGCCATTCTTCTCACCCACGGGCACATGGACCATACAGGCTCAGCCGAGGAACTGAAACGGATCACCGGGGCCCCTGCCTGGATTCACCCGCTGGACGCGGCAATGGCAGGGCCTTGGGCCGAGGGAAGGCTCGATGACGGCTTTGCCTTTAAGGTGGGGATGTACACCATCAAGGTCCTTCACACCCCGGGGCATTCTCCGGGAGGGATCTGCCTGCAGGCATCGGGCGCAGTGTTCACAGGAGACACTCTGTTTGCCGGTTCGGTGGGCAGAACGGATTTTCCCGGCGGCAGCCACAACCTCCTTCTGCGTGGTGTGAGGGAAAAAATATTTCCTCTAGGCGACGACCTCCGAGTCTACCCCGGGCACGGCCCTGCTTCGACCATAGGCAAAGAACGAACCACCAACCCGTTTTTTCTACAATGAACCAAGAGTTACAAGAAAAGCCCCACCGCCTCCCGAGCCAGATGGTACAGCAATGGAACGAAGACCGCGGGGAGCATATCTCCTACCTTTATTTTCAAGACACCCAGCATATTAAAGCCCATACCCACGATAAGCAGTCCGCCCACAGCGGATACCTGGGCGATCATCTCCGGTGTCAACAGTTGTTTTGCAAAAGACGCTGTTATCGCTATGGCTCCCTGGTAGAGAAAAACCGGCACAGCTGAGAACAGGACGCCGATGCCCATTGTGGCTGCAAAAAGAATCGACCCCAGCCCGTCGAGCACCGACTTGGCAAGGAGAATATCATGGTTCCCCATGAGACCGCTTTCCAGGGATCCCACTATGGCCAGGGGGCCCACGCAGTACATAAGGCTTGCAAAGACAAATGCGTTTGAGATCCCCTCCCCCGATGCTACAAACCGACCCTGCAGCCTTTTTCCCAGGCGGCCTATTCTGTCCTCAATCCCTATCACTCCGCCTGCTCCGCTCCCGAGAGCCAGACTGCAGACCAACAGGATAAAGTCATCTGTTTTCCAGGCCATTTTGAGCCCCATGAGAATTATTGCGAAGGCCACGGCCTGAAGCATGGTGTCTGAATGTTTCCTGGGGATAAAACGGCTGAAAAAAAGCCCGACAAAACTCCCCGCCGCTATTGCAAGGGTGTTTATGACTGTACCAAAGAGCATCAACTTGTTTCCCGAATGGACATCGGTTTCATAGCAGTCTATTTTTCACCTGAAATCCACACCCCGTCCCACTCGAGCGGCGGAGGGCTTTTCAAAAAGACCCGGCATCTTTCCACAAAAGTCCGGCAGGCCGGGTCGGATGGGGCCCCTTGCTCGAAAAATCGAAGGGCGCCGTTGAAGTCACATTTTCGATACCGGTCCAGGCCCCTTGAAAAGGCCTCTATGTCATGAGGAAGCGGTGCACCCTTTTCTCCCAGCACTTCGAAGATCTGGATGGGTTGGGAACGCCCCTTCACCACTACGTGATCGATCAACCGGGTATTGAAAAGACCCTCGACCTCATCATTCGTGGATTCACTTATCAGGATATTGGTGCCGTAATGCTTGTTCGCGCTCTCAAGGCGCGATGATACGTTCACCCCATCACCTATGACAGTGAAATCCATTCTTTTCTCCGAGCCCACGTTTCCGGAGACAACCTCACCCGTACAGATCCCTATTCCCATCTCAACCGGCCGAATCGCCTCTCTTCCGGAACGGCGGTTGAAGGCCTCCAGGGTGAGGCGCATTGCGAGGGCGGTCCGCACCGCGCGTTCCGCATCATCACTCTGAATATAAGGGACCCCGAACACCGCCATTATGGCATCCCCGATGTACTTGTCCAGGACGCCTCCCTGTTCAAAGACAACCTCCACCATTGCCGTGAAGTAATCGTTGAGAAATGCGACCGTCTCCCTGGCGGTCATTGTCTCGGCAAGACCCATGAACCCTCGAATGTCCGAGAACAGGACCGTGGCCTTGCTTTGCACCCCTCCCAAGCCGACGCTGCCGGGGTCTTCCAGAACGCGCTCCACAATGTCCTTGGCCATGTATCTGCTGAGGGTGCTCTTCATCCGTTTTTCACGAGTGATGTCTTCAAAAACCAGGACAAGGCCGTGTGCCTTTCCTCCATCTCCGATCATGGGCGCGAAGTTCAGATTCACTGAAACCTTGCGCTCCGAGGAGAGTGTGAGGTCAACGTCGAAATCCACCAACGGGTACCCGGTCCGGAAGACATGATCCAGGTGTTCAATGATCCTCAGCCGGTTTCCTCTCACCACATCACGGAAGTCACGATTCAAGAGCCCGGCCGATCCGGTCTCAAAAAGCTCACGGGCTGCGCGATTGGCAGTGACAACCCGAAAATCGCAATCCAGGGTCAGGATCCCGTTCGTGATGCTTTCGTGGATGCGATTCAGATAGTTACGCATGGATCGGGTCCGCTCGTAAAGCTGGGCGTTTTCCAGAGCCACGGAGATCTGCGAGGAAATGGCCCGCAGAACTTCCTCATCTTCCCGCTCAAATACGCCGTCCCGCTTGTTGATGGCCTGGGTCACGCCGATGATGCTGCCCTTCATATTGATAACCGGACAGCACAGGACGGTCTTCGTCCGAAACCCGGACTGTCGGTCCTGCTCGGCGTTGAACCTTGGATCTGCATAGGCGTCCGGAATATTCACGGTCTCCCGTGTCCGCGCCACCTGGCCGGCCAGTCCGGCTGAAACGGGCATGCGGATCTCGGTCATGTCCATGCCCTGGGCGACCTTGGACCAGAGTTCGTTCTTTTCCTCGTCCAGGAGGAAAAGTGTGCTGCGCTCGGCGTTCAGGATCTCCGATATTTTGCCTATAATCTTCTGAATCAGGGCATCCAGGTCCAGGGTGTCTGCAAGGGACGTGGCCACATCCAGAAGGATTGCCATCTTGTTGTGCCCGGCCAGAATACGGCGGTACAAGTTAAAATTCTCCACAGCTACCGCCGTCTGATAGGCAAAGGCGCGAAACAGTGCCTCGTCATCCTGGTTGAAGGCCCCTCGATGCTTGTTGATCACCTGGACCACGCCGATAATCCCGCCATCGAGGTCCTTGACCGGTCCGGCAAGAATGGACCTGGTCCTGTACCCGGTGCGGCGGTCGACATCCGGGTTGAAACGGGAATCTTTGTAGGCATCGGGAATGTTCACCAACTCATCGTGAAGGGCGACCCACCCCGCCACACCTTGTCCGACTGGAAACCTGATCTCGCGACTCTCTTCGCCTTGGGCCACCTTGGACCACAGCTCGCCCGCTACCATGTCCAAAAGGAAAAGTGAAGCACGTTCAGCCCCCATCACCTCACTTGCCATGCCAACAATACGCTGGATCAGTCCCTCGATTCCCGAACGTACAACAAGCATGTCGGACAGATCCAGGAAGCTGCGAAGGCTCTCCAGGGATCGCTCAACTGCAAGGCTTCTCTCAACGGTCTCCTGGAAGCGGATGTTGATCCTTCGAAGCCTTCGAGTGACCGTTTCCAAAAAGTTTCGGGCCAGGCTCGGTACCTTGTTGACGGCCCGCTCCAGGTCTTCATAACGGAGTTCCAGGAGCTGCGATGGAGAAAGGGCGCGAACCGATGCGGACCTTGCGCCTTCAGAAAAGTAGCCCATCTCTCCAATGCATTCCCCCGGTTCCACGTCCTGGAGTTCGATCTCTTCTCCGAACTCTCCCCGGCGGTAGACCCGGGCGGCACCTTCCACCAGGAGGAAGAGGCGATCGCTCGGGTCCCCCTGTGACAGGAAAGGCCTGCCAGCCTCAACGCTCTTCTCGATGACCAGACGGCTCAGCCGCTCAAGTTCCACGCTGCTCAGGCCCTCGAAGAGACGGCAGCTTCGAAGGCGGTCCAACCGCTGGTGAGATACGGCGGCTTCCAGCTCCTTTTGTCCGACTTCCCCCGCCTCCAAAAGGATCTGACCCAACCTGCGAGTCTCTTCCGTACCTGCCGTCTCTTTCTGCAAATCGAGGCTCTTTTTGAGGATATCTTCACTACAGGGAAGGTACTCGCCGATCCGTCCAGGCCGATCGCCCTTTTTTTTCCTGTCACCGCGTGCCATTGGAAGACCCTTTTACCCACATCGATCAATGGTGGATTCCAAAAACCAAAGAGTGCCGAGTATAAAATGTGCTGCAATGCAATGCCCATGACCTAATAAATCAACAAGAACAAATGGTAATCTATAAGTTTAGGTTATCTTTGTAAGGAATAGATATCATTGGTTGTTTAAAGGTTAACCCGGTGCCCTGTAAAAGCCGGTTTTCCATTGAAAAAAAATCTCTTGCGATTCCATCAAAGTTTGTGTTTGTGCAGAGTGTTTACGATGTAAGGTTGAAGCCAAGCCCGGGTTCGTGTCGCGGAAACAGTGTGCCGTTTTTTAGGATCACAGCCCCGGCGGACGGATCATCCAGTAGATCCAGGTGGCCGTCCAGGTCAGCATACCGGACATTGCCCCGGGCAAGAGCGAAATGGAGCCCGGCGGCAATGGCCAGGGCGGCTTCGTCCATGCACCCAACCATGACGTCCAGCCCGGCTGAGCGAGCCACCGCATTTATCTGGAGCGCCTCGGAAACGCCTCCCACTTTCATGAGCTTGACGTTTACCATGTCGGCCAGCCCCCGCCTTGCAATGCGAAAGGCGTCCCTGAGGTTCAGAAGGCTCTCGTCGGCCATCACGGGGATGGCCACGCTGCGCGTCACGCGGCCAAGCTGGGCCGGGTCCCCGGAGGGTGTAGGCTGTTCGATAAGCTCCAGGCCTGAACGGCGGGTCTCACGCACGAACCGGCGGGCCTCTTCAACGGAAAACCCCTGGTTTGCATCGAATCGAAGCTCAATATGTCTTCCCACCGCTTCACGAACACGGATTATTTTCTCCACATCTGCGTTTACATCAACTCCGCCCTTGATCTTGAGGGCGCGAAAGCCCTCTCTTACCCTGCTTCGTGCCTGCTCCAGGGTCTCCTCAACCGGGAGGATTCCGATGGTGATACTCGTGCGAATTCTGTCCCGGTAGCCGCCGAGGATCTTCCAGAGTGGCAGGCCGGCCGTCTTTCCTATCAGGTCGTACAAGGCCATGTCCACGGCGGCAAGGGCCGAGGGCTTGGTCTCGAAGGGTTTTCTGAGCCGTTCCAGCGTCCTCGCTATACGAAGGGGGTCAGACCCTCTGACCACAGGAGCGGCAATGTCATTTATCGCCCACAGGGTCCCTTCCGCCGTTTCTCCGGTCACGGCCCGGTCCGGGGCCGCACACCCGAACCCCGACGGGCCTCGACCCGTGTCCAGGCGAACAAACACGTTATCCGCGGCTCGAACCGTTTCATATGCTATTGAATAGGGTTCGGCGAGACCCAGGGGCACGGCCCAGGCCTCTATACTGCGAATTCTCATGTCGTCAGTACCGCTTCTGGTAGATCTCGTCCAGGCTCAACCGTTTAAGGTCCTCCACGAATGAAACGAGGTGCCGAATCATGAGTTCCCACATCCGCTCCCCCTTCTCCCTTGTGGCCCTCGTCGGGTCCCCCAGCACCCCTGTGATGGAGAGACGGGATGTGCGGGCGTACCAGCTGACACTACGCTTGGAGGTGAAATCAAGGTAACGGCTCGAGAACTCAGGTACGAACCTGGCTGCCAGATCCATACGCACGCCCTGGGGCCTCACGGCAAGGGAGGTGCTCGTTTCTATCTCTCCGGCATGCACATCGTTAGGGGTTTCAGCCAGGGCATTGATGTCCGGATCGCTTGTCTCACCGGTATCCACGCATGTGAAAATGTGGGCGTCGCGGTTTATCTTCTGGGCCGCAAAATGGAGGGCCGGGCTGTTACCACCATGGCCGTTTATGATCACCAGCTTGGTCACCCCGTTACGTGCAGCTGCCATACCGATATCATAAGTGATCTGGGAAAGGGTTTCCGGAGTAATACCCATGGTGCCGGGAAAATCCGCATGATGATAGGAGACCCCGTATGGAACCAGGGGAAGCACCAAGGGCTTGGGATCAGGACATGCCCGGGCCACGGCATTGGCCAGGTAGTCCGCGTCGAACGCATCCGTATCCAGGGGAAGATGCGGGCCGTGCTGCTCCACAGCCCCAACGGGGAGGAGCGCCACGTCCACTTCACGGAAGCGGATCCGGGCCTCGGGCCATGTCAGATCGCCCAGTCGATAGGAAAGGCCACGGTCTTCCTTCAAGCCCTTTTCCTTTTGAGTCCTTGCCTTGGATTGAGGCTTTAGAAAGCGATAGGGCTGTTTGAAAGACTCATCCTTTTCAGGATCGAACTCGAGCCAGTTACGGCCGATCCGGTATACGGTCCTCCGGGCGTGCTGTTGCCAGATGGCATACAGGGAGCCCCTCAGGTCCGCAGGCACGGATCCATGGGGAGAGCGCTCCCGGTCGTACCGGATACTCAGGACCTCGGGGTGCTCTCTTGCGCTCACATCGCCGATGCCGCCTGCCGGTAGGAAACCCCTCAAACCAAGAAGGAACCCCAGTTCGGCCGCCTCCTGCTTCTCCTGATGGACTCCCAAGGACGCAAGTTCCTCCAGACAGGACCGCACTTGGGCTTCGCTGTACCCGCATACCCCGGGATCCGCATCAACAGCCAGGAGCATGCCCACGATCCGTCGGCATTTTTCACACCGGCCGCAGGGCCGAACCTCTTTTCCCTCCTTGTGTGCAGCGTGGCAGGAGACCTGAAGGCGCAACAGGTCCGGGTATCGTTCGGCAAGGATCTTTTCGATCAGAAGCTCGGACAGGGGCCTGAGAATGGAAAACTGATTCAGGTTCCAGCCCTTTTTCTGAAAATACCGGGTCAGGGATTCATCAAAGTAGCGGCTTTGATCGTAAAGCCCGTCAAAATGGGATATGCCCTTGAACGTGACCCGGCGGGTAGTGTCAAACTCGTCTCCCACAAGGATTCGCCCGATCCGCCGTTGCCGAACAAGGGGAAGGATGGCGAAGAGAAACACGGCCACGGTCCAGAGCCTGATCGGATAAGCGTCGGAACGAAGCCTCCCGTAGTCCGGGCGGATAAAGGGCAACTGCCGAAGCATCCAGTTATAGAGCCTGTCCGCATTGGTCCACACTCGGGCCGTATCCTGGACCCGGTCCTTGAAAAAGCGGTAGGCATTGAGTGCGGTGAACCAGTGCCGGCCGGATTCATTCACGAACAGGGGATGGATCTCACGAGCGAGCTCCCGCATAAGGCCGAAGCTCAGAAGACTGTCTTTTCCTCCGCTGGAAAGCACTGCGCAGCGTTCCGGTTCAACCTCCCAGGCTTCTTCTTCCTTGTCCGGACGGTCAGACCCGCCTTTGTCATCCTCCTGGAAAACAAGGTCCGCCCGCAGGTAGTCTTTCTTGCGGACCAAGGGGAGTTTTGCCGCCGGCCCTGTGAGAAATGGGTTCGGCCGAAGGAACTTGTTGATGTATATCTCCCTGGCGGTGTTTCTGGCGGCCCCCTCGAGAAATTTGCGGTCCCTGGAATCGAGGCTCCCGTGAAAGTGGATCTCGTCGCAGAAAAGCCCGTAGTTCACGGCGACCTGGGCGCAAATCATAGAAGCGAGATTCAGTGAGGCCCATTCACCGGGCAGGAACACGTCCTCCTCCCACCGGTAGATCAGCTCGGTTTCATCAGTAACGCCGTCCAGGTTAACAGTTGCATATCTGGCCTTCACCCGCTTGGCTTCCATCGCAACGGGGCCCACTTCAAGTCGGCGGAGCACGCGCAGGGCCTCCAGCCCCTCTCCTGGAGCGGATACATCCAGCACGGATCGCTTTCCGGGATCTTCAGGCACGAAGCCTCCCCCGCCAACGCTCCAGATGCGGTGCAAGCCCCTCGAGCAGAATATCCGCTCCCTGAAGCAGAACATCACAGGCCGGCAAGCCGGTGGTCTCTGATATTTTTCTGCAGGCATCGGCCACGCCTTCGTGGTCCAAGTTTTCGTGGTTTACAGCCACTGCAGCCACAGGCCTGCCGGAGACGAGCTCGAGAGCCTGGATCTGGTGTGTCAGGGGATGGAGAGGGTACCCGGAAAATCCATCATATTCTGTTCGAGCCGGAGCGTGTTGAAGTACGATAACATCAGGTCGTCCGGCGGCCAGGATCTCCAGCCCTCCAGGATAGGCCGGGTTCATAAGGCTTCCCTGCCCTTCAATGACGAGCACCTCGGCCCCGCCCTCCTTCCATGCCGACCACACGGCGTGCTCTATCTCCCCTGCCACGAAGTCATTAATGAGCGCATCCATGATCACGCCGAACCGGACTCCCTGCATCCAGGCGGTCTGACCCGTGCCCACGAGCTCAGCACGCAGCCCTTCGCCTTCAAGCCTGCCACGCAGCAGCCACGCAGTGGTCCGCTTTCCCACCGCAGAGTCGGTGCCTAGTACAGCCACCTTGAAGGCGTTTGCCTCCTCGATCTTGCCGCTGAAAAAATGGAGCGCGTCCCGGGGAGGGGGTTTTCTCACATCCCTGATGCGGGCATTGCTCAGTGCTGCCCGCCGGGAGATCTCCGAATCTTCGGATAGGAAGTCATGAAGGCCGGAGTCCACGTTAAGACCCAGGTCCACCGCCTCGAGCACGCCTTCCCTGGCGACCGGACCCAGGCGTCCGCCGTCGGGCGCGACCCCCACTACCAGGTGCGTGGCCCTCCCCTTGCCGGTCCCAGCCGCAGCCACCGCAGCTGCGATGCTTTCGAGGATGGGGATGCCGTTGGGCCGGCGGTCAAGGACCTCACCGGCATCCATTCCCTTGTACCTTGAATCAACAACGGAAAGCACCCGATAGCGTCTGGTGTATCTCACCAGCCCGTGGGCCGTCTTGCCGTTCGTGGTGTTGAAAGCGCCCTCACAGTAGACCACGGCGTTTCCCTCAGGCAGCTCACCGGTCATCCCCTTCTCCCTGTCAAAATTGCTACATAACGATCTCCTGGAAGCGGCTCCCGGCGATGCTTTTCCATGAGCACGATGAGGCCAGCCGTGGAGGCGGGAAGGACACTCAACCCCTCACGCTCCCGAAGCAGGCGTGAATAGGTCAGCATGGCCTTGTCGCTGGCGTTGGCCGCCCAGCCCCCTGTGACACGGATGGCCTCAAGTGCGTGGTCGCCGTCAATGGAATGCCAGTTGATCAGCGGCTCGTTTATCGAGGTCTCTCTGATGCGAGCCGGTTCAAGGTCCTCGCAGCAAGGGCGGTTTTTCATGAAGGCGCGGATTACGGGGTTTTTCCCAAAGGACGACCCTGCCACCATATGGGGCATGTGGGAAGTCTTGCCGCGACGGTAAAGACTGAGAAACCCCCTGTACACCCCCGCCAGGGTGGTCCCGTTCGAGACAGGAACCGCCACGGCGGCCGGGGCGTCCCGAAGTTCATCGTAGATCTCGTAGGCGATTTCCCCGTAGGCCCGAAGCTGTATCAAGGTGTTTGCGCCCCCCGGGTTCGCGTCATACATTTCGTTGCTCAGGGCTCGCTCCCGAGAGGCCTGCACCGCGGCCTCGTAGTCTCCCGGCACACGGATGATCCGGACACCGGCCGCATTCATCTCCTGAACCCGCCTCGTATGATAGCCCTCCGGAATATAGACCATGCAGGTCAGGCCCGCCATGGAGGCGGCAAGGCCGATCGCCACGCCGTAATTGCCGCACGTGGCCACTGTAATAGCGTCGAACCCGCGGCGCAGCGCATCCATAGCCTGGGCAAAAGCGATCCGGTCCTTCTGTGTGCCTGTGGGATTTCCTCCCTCAAACTTGAGATAGACCTGTCGAAGCCCCATCTCGCGTTCCATGTTTCGCGCCCTGGACAGGGCCGTGTCCCCCACTTCGGACTCCATGATGTCCTCGAATGCTTCGAGGCGGTCCTCCAGGGGGCATGAAATGTCGGCGGCCAACCGCTTCTGCTTGTCGAGTTCCGGGCCTATCACCGGGGCCTGGGATGCAGCGGCCCCGTCCAGAAGAAAAAAGGAGGACCCTTCCGAACCGTTGTTTTGGGACGAACCGGGGTCTTCCGACTGAGTGGAAAACCCGTCTGTTTTTTCTGCCCGTGTCATGACAACCCTTATACGCCATTTCCGGCTCTTGGAAGCAGGCCTCGACGGCTGTTCCTATTCGTTAACGGGAATCTATTTGTGATCGGCCTGCTTAAACCGTTCTCTCTTTATGGTAGGCCATTTTGGAGGGTTGTCCATGAAAAAAAGAAGGACCTGAGGTGACAAGGAGAGTTAAGCTCATTTCCTTTGGGAACTCAGTCGGGAAGCGTTGACGCACAGGGTCAGGGTGCGGTAAGAGAAAGGGAAACAACCTTTGAGGTTGAGGGAGAAACACCATGGAAGAGGCAATTCGAAAAGGAGCGGCTCTCATAGCGCAGGCCCGAAGTATCATGGCATTCACCGGTGCAGGACTCAGCACCGAGTCTGGCATTCCAGACTTCCGGAGTCCAGGAGGCATCTGGGAACGATACGATCCTTCCGAATTTGAATATCACAGGATCGTGCGCAGTGACCGGGCCCGGGCTGCCTACTGGAAGATGAGCACCGAGTTCTACGAAACCATGAAGGACGCTTTACCGAACCCGGCCCATCTCGCCCTGAAGGACCTGGAGGACGTGGGCAGGCTTTCCGTCATTGTTACGCAGAATATAGACAACCTTCACCAGAAGGCTGGCAACTCGCCCGAAAAGATAATAGAGATACACGGCACGGCCTTTCATGTCTCCTGCCTGAGTTGCGGGAGATCATACGAACGGGATGTCATCGAGGCCAGGCTGGCCGCTGGAGACATGGTTCCGGCATGCGACAGCTGCGCCGGCATCCTCAAGCCTGCCACGATTTCCTTTGGGCAGGCCATGCCCAAAGAGGCCATGGAAACAGGTTTCAGACATGCCGAGGAATGCGACCTTTGCCTGGTTCTGGGGTCTTCTCTCGTGGTCTACCCGGCTGCTTCTATCCCGGCCCGGGCGGTACAGAAAGGCGCACGGCTCCTGATCATCAACCGGGACCCCACTCACCTTGACGCACAAGCCGACCTGGTAATACATGAAAGCGTAGGAGAGGTTCTCCCCCGAATCGTAGAAGAGATGGCATAACCCTTCAAACCCTGATGTCGATCTTGCGTCGGGCCTCCTCATCATCATCCTGCGAGGGCGCGCCCTCCTCCAGGCCTCCTTCTTCAGGGTCATTTTGTCTCTTCTTTCTTCCTTGTTCCCTCTTCCTCTCGCGCTCCTCACTCAAGCGAATCTTTTCGCCGTCCGGGGTGTTATTGACAGTGGTCCGCCGTAGCCGCTCCTCCTGAAGGGCCTTGGCTTTGGCCTGGACCTGGGCCAACTCCTCCTGGGACTGCTGTGCATGCTGAATCTTGTCCAGTACGGAGGAGGCATTGACCGACTGGGTCCAACCTATGGTGCTCATTTTCCTGGCCTCATTTTCCTTAGATGAGGGGCCGAGGTATTTCGCGCCTGCTCCGAACTCTTTGAACAAGTACAAAAAAACAATAACCGGAGGGGTATGAACGAAATCCACCGCCCCAGCCCCGTAACAATAACATCGGTCCGTACACGGAAAAGTTTAAAAAGTTGTAAAAAAAACTATTGATCACGGACACGTTTTAGACTTCACTGTGCTTCGGTTTTCTGTTACTTTTCTT
>CAZEIA010000030.1:0-24865 GCA_964512335.1 uncultured Desulfobacterales bacterium | reverse complement strand
TCCGGGTGGCGCTCCACCACCCGGCCCGGCACGTTGGCCACCGCCTGCCAGGTTTCTGCGGGTCGGGCAGCGCCGTAACCACGCGCCTCCAGCCGGAATGCCAGAGGTTGCGCCTCGATCACCGCCAGGCTCGGCACCACGGAAGCCGAGTCGTCATGGGTGGGGGTCTGGCGATTTACCACGAACAGAACGGCCAGGCCGATTCCGAACGCCAGGCCGGCCAGCACCGTCATCACCCGTCCCACACGCCTGAACATGAGTTTCATTTTTGTTTACCACGCTATGAAAAAGCCATTAAATTTGGGACATGCCGATTGGGGAGTTGACGGCTGATCAGACGACTTGTTGTTTTCAGGGCTATTCGAAGTATTCTTATGCCTATCCAGCCTGGATCCCATCAACACTGCAAACAAGTACAACATCCTGATTTTATGGTTATTTATAGCATCCGGCATCGCTCTGTATTAATCGTTTTTTTAAAATGAGATCTTTGGCACGAATTTGGCAAATTTTATAGTTTCACGTCAGTTTTAATACGTGCAATAATAATTCCGCGTAAATATATGTTATTTTATCATTTCCAGAAAATTTATGCACATATGAAAATTGGCTGTTTTGATTTCGGGTGTCCCACGAGGAAACCTTTACGGTTGATCGGGCTCATTCCCCCACGAGGGATTTGCCGCGCGAGAATCATTTTTTTTATAGATTAATAAATGCAGGTGGATAACATGTCTCAAAAGCCAACTTACGAAGAACTGGAACATAGAGTCCGTTATTTAGAAAATATTGAGGCCTATAGCAAGCAATATGAAAAATTATTACGACAACAAGTAAGCGAACAAAAAATTATGCTCAATACAATTCAAGAACATGTCTGGTATCTGTCATCTATTGATGCTTATGGATCCTCTAATCTTGCCCATGCCAATTTTTTGGGTTTGAAAATGGAAGATATTGAGCATAAGAAATTACGTGAATTTCTTCCATATAATGTCGCTCTAGTTTGCGAACAAAGTAATCGTGAAGTCTTCGAAAAGAAAGAAACCATACATAGTGAAGAGTGGATTCCAAACGCTGAAGGAACAAATCGACTTATCTCTATTAGTAAAACGCCTAAGTTTGATAAGGACGGTAATGTTGAATACATAGTTTGCGTGGGCACCGATATAACAGAACGTAAGAATGTTGAGGAGGCGTTGGCCTTCCAACGGGCACAACTGAAGTCTTTATTCGACTATTCGGGTGAAGCAATAGTCCTGCTTGATACAGAAAACCGGGTCCTGGATGTGAACTCAGGTTTTGAACAAATCTTCGGGTTCTCCCTGAAGGAGGCGCGAGGAAAGGTCATACAGGATCTGATCTGCCCGGAGCGTTTCCACCATGAATCGAACGAACTTGACAGACAAACCCTCAAGGGCATCAAAGGTATTGAACTAATTCGGAAACGCAAGAATGGAGAAGAGATTGATGTAAGGGCGTCAGCCGGGCCGATAAAGGTCGATGACAGAGTAGTCGGCAGGTTTGTCGTTCTGGATGACATTTCAGAGCAGAAAAAGTCGGAGAGGAGGCTTCGAGATAGCGAGGAAAAATTCAGGTTTCTCGCCGAAAAAACAGCCGACATCGTCTGGACTGTAGACCTGAGGCTCAACACCACTTACGTAAGTCCTTCAATCGAGAAAGTCCTTGGTTTTACACCCGAAGAGCGGAAACGGCAATCCCTGGAACAGATGCTCTCCACAGAATCACTTCAGAGGGCCATAACGGAATTTACAAAAGCACTTAAACGCGAAGAGGATGGTGATATTGTCCCTGATCAGTGCGTAATGATTGAACTTGAGTATTACCGAAAGGACGGCTCCACGGTTTGGATGGAAAACAGCATGATACCCATGCGGGACCATAATAGTGATCTTGTTGGAATATACGGTGTCTCCCGAGATATTGCCGAACGTAAGCAAGCGGAGCTGGCACTTCGGAAGAGTGAAGAAAAATACCGCACCTTGGTAGATCAATCACTGCAAGGAATTGCCATAGCAGTCGGTCCACAGCCCCGATTACTTTTTGCCAACTCGTCAATGGCCAGAATATGGGGCTACACTGTCAGCGAACTTTTGGAGATGTCTCCACAGGCAGTTTATGAATTAATCCACCCTGATGACAGAGAATGGTTCTTTGTTAGATTTAAGGAACGCCTCGCTGGAAAGCATCCCCCCACCCGCTACGAGGCACGCGGCATTACCAGGGACAACAAGACAATCTGGGTGGAAGTCTCATCAAATTGCATAAATTACCTGGGTGAACCCGCGGTGCAGGCGGTTTTTACGGACATAACCGAACGTAAGCAGGCTTTGAAGAGAATGGAAGAAAGTGAATCGAAGCTTCGCACTATTATCGAGCACAGCAATGAAATGTTCTACATCCACGACGCGGAACACACATTCACATATGTGAGCCCCACGTCCGAAGAGATCCTTGGTTATGCCCCTGAAGAGCTTAAACGAAAATGGACCGAACTGGTCACAGACAACCCCTTGAACCGGAGGGGAGTTGAAATTATGGAAGAGGCCTTCCGGACAGGGGAGAAGCAGGCTCCCTATCTCCTTATGCTTGAAAGGAAAGACGGCAACTGCGTATTGCTCGAGATAGATGAATCTCCGGTCAAGGATCCAAACGGCAGAGTGGTGGCAGTCGCCGGTGCCGCGCGGGATGTAAGCAGCCAAAAAGAGGTTGAAAAAAAGTTGAAGAAATCTGAACAGCGTTTCCGGGATCTGTTTGCAGCCATCAGCGATATAATTTACACTCAGGATCTCGACGGGCGCTTTCTTTCCTTGAATCCCGCCTTGTGCAAGCTTTTCGGATATGACGAGGCGGAGTTGATAGGTAGAAAAGCATCGGAGTTCATGAAACCTGAGCTATTCAAGGCCTTTGAAACGGAATACCTGGAGAGAATCAAGAAAGAGGGGAAGCTTGAAGGGATAAGCGTCTACTTGACCAAGGAAGGTAAAAAAATCTACCTCGAGTACCGCAGTTCCATGGTTTTTCCAGAGGAAGGAGAGCCTTACATAAGCGGCACCGGTCGCGACGTTACCGCGAGAATTGTATCCGAGAAGGAGGTGGCAAAACTTCATGCGCACTTGTCCCAGGTCCAAAAAATGGAGTCCATCGGAACCCTGGCCGGAGGCATAGCCCATAATTTCAACAATGTCCTGATGGGTATTCAAGGGCGCGCCTCATTGATGATGATGGACAAGGATTCCTCCCATCCCGACTTTGAACACCTTAAGGGCATCGAAGAATACGTAAGGAGTGCAGCCGAGTTGACCAGGGATCTGCTCGGATTTGCAAGGGGCGGCAAATACGAGGTCAAGCCTACGAATCTCAATGTCCTCATCAAACACGAGAACAGGATGTTCGGCCGCACGAAAAAAGAAATACGAATCCACGGGAATTACGGGAAGGACCTGTGGCCGGTTGAAGTGGACCAGGGCCAGATGCAGCAGGTGTTCCTGAACCTCTATGTAAATGCCTGGCAGGCCATGCCGGGCGGCGGCGACCTCTATGTCCAGACCGAAAACGTCACTCTTGACAAAAAACATATCAGGCCTTTTGACATTGCTCCGGGCAGATTTGTCAAGGTCTCCGTAGCCGACACGGGGTTTGGGATGAATGATACAACGCTGGAAAAGATCTTCGATCCATTCTTCTCAACGAAGGACACCGGGCAAGGCTCCGGTTTGGGCCTTGCGTCCGTCTATGGAATCATCAAAAACCACGGCGGATTCATAGAGGTATCCAGCGCCGAGAGAGAAGGCACAAAGTTTGACATCTACCTTCCCGCATCGAAAAATGACGCCCTGAGGGAACGCCTCGGGTCGGGCCGAAGTGAGATCCGGTACGGAAGAGGGACTATCCTTCTTGTAGACGATGAGGACATGATCCTCGAGGTGGGACGCATGATGCTGAAGAAACTTGGCTATCAAGTCCTTGTCGCCGGTAGCGGCGAAGAGGCCCTGGATATGTACGGGAGCCAAAAGGAGGAGATAGATCTCGTCATCCTGGATATGATCATGCCGGGCATGGGAGGCGGGGAGACCTATGATCGGCTGAAAGAGCTCGATGGCGATGTAAGGGTCCTGCTTTCAAGCGGGTACAGCATCGATGGACAGGCAAAGGAGATAATGGATCGCGGGTGCAAGGGTTTCATCCAAAAACCGTTTGCCATGGAGGAACTCTCCCGGAGGGTTAAGGGGGTTTTACCGGCAAACTCCGATTGAGTCCGGTGCCCGGCAAACCCTCTGCTCTGGCTGCTTATGGCGGTTGATCGGCAAAATCCTCTGTCGGCCGTTGCAAACCGCGGGCCAGTAGGCTGCTTGCTACATCTTCTCGTAAAGTGAAAGTATCCTTTCAGGCGTCAGGACACGCTTGAAATCCGGGCCCAGGGCGCTCACCAGATCGCGCTCGAGCATATAGGTGAGCTGAATCATGATTTCCATCTGCTGCGGCGTAACATTGCGGGTGACACCGGCAGGAAGTGCGATCTTGTTTTGCTCCAACATCCTGTGAAACAGCACCACATCCTCACCGTAAAACTCCTCCAGGTGGTTGAACACGATGCTGTTAGCGATGCCGTGGCGAAAGCCCAGGACAAACGCGATGCCGTATGACAGCGCATGACAGACACCCACCGAAGAATTGGCGATAGAGGAGCCCCCCAGAAAAGACGCCACCATGAAATCCGCATAGTTCCTTTCCCTAAGAAAAAAATCCTCCATCACAGTCTTGGCCTGAAGGGCAAAGGGTCTGCCCATGGCGTTCATTGCGCTGCCGTTCGAGGCCTCCACGCAGTGGATAAAGTTGTCCATCCCGGTGTAAAACTCCTGGTCCAGGGGAACGGTTTTCAGCAGTTCAGGATCCATCAGTATTCCATTAAAAATGCTATAATCGCTGTTGATACCCAGCTTCTTAACCGGCCCTGTAAGGACGGCCGTACGCGTGGCCTCGGCCCCGGTTCCTGAGAGCGTGGGGACGGCGATCTTCGGCAGGGCTTTATTCTTGGCCAGATCCCATCCCTGATAATCGGCGGCCGTCCCGGGATTTGTCATAAGAACAGAAACAGCCTTGGCAAGGTCCATGGCGGACCCGCCGCCGATACCAACCACAACACGGGGCGGCTTCTCTCCCTTTTTCTCAACGATCTCGGCGCAGACGGCATCTACGTCCGAGGTCTTGGGCTCTCGAAGTGAGGCGTCGAACCACAATACAAGGTCCAGAGACCCCGGCCTCAAGCGGTCACCGAGACCGGTCTTCTGATGCACTGAGTCAATAACATAGGCTGTGTATCCTTTTCTGTCGGAACAAACCTCATCGATAAACCCATTCAAATCATCGAATCGATTTGCGCCGAACAGCACAGACGGAACGAACCTGGTTATTTTCATTGATTACGCGGCTCCCTTAAGCTTTGATCGCCGTCCTCATCCGAAAAAGGCCCACACTCCCGGGCAAGGTGACAGACTTTGAGGAATAGGCACGGCTGAAAAGGATAATACATACACCACGTACCTTCGAGTTGGCAACCCAAGAGAGCAGTGTCGGTTTTTCCGGCCCCTTATTCGTGTTATTTATTTCATTTGTGCTCTTTATTCACTTTTTACGTGCGCTTAGTGGTGAACACATACGAGCAGCAAGGACATGCAACCTGCCTGTCAAAGGGACGGTTTTCCCCCGGGCCGCGATGTGATATAGGAGAAAAACACAATAGTCGAATCTGAGCTCTCCGATCCTGGAGAAGCATAAGGAGGGATTCTCGTGGACATGCGCCGGACGGCCTCCAGGGCCGGAGAGGCGGCTATTCGCCTCGCAGCAATAAATGGCGGGTTAAAGAACCGGGCGATAATGGAGATCGCCCAGGCCCTTCAAAAAAACACCGCTGAAATCGTCGAGGCCAACAGGCTTGACCTCGAAAGGTCCGAGAGCGAAAACCTGGCCCCGCAGCTCCTGAAGAGACTTCGCTTCGACGAGGCCAAGATCGACGAGGCACGCCGTGGTCTCGAAAGCCTTGCCGGCCTGGAAGACCCCGTAGGAAAAACCCTGCGGGCGGTGGAACTCGACAAGGGCCTGGAACTCTTCCAGGTGACATGCCCCATCGGGGTCATTGGGGTCATATTCGAGTCCCGGCCCGACGCCCTTGTTCAGATCTCTTCTCTATGTCTTAAGAGCGGAAACAGCGTCCTCCTCAAAGGCGGAAGCGAGGCGGCGGAAACCAACCGGATCCTGGCCGGACTCATCGCAGATGCGAGCCTGCGTACCGGCATACCCGAAGGGTGGCTGGGCCTCCTTGAGACACGCGATGAAGTGTCCGGAATGCTGGCCATGGACGATCACATTGATCTGATCGTCCCCAGAGGAAGCAACGCATTCGTTCGGCACATCATGGCCAATACCAACATTCCAGTGCTCGGCCATGCCGACGGGATCTGCCACGTTTACGTTGACCGTAAGGCCGACCTGGACCAAGCTGTTCGAATCTCCTTGGACAGCAAATGCCAGTACGCCGCCGTGTGCAACGCAGTCGAGACCCTACTGGTGCACGAGGGCATCGCCCGCGATTTCCTACCCAAGGTCAAGGCGGCGCTCGAAGCGGCCGGCGTGGAACTTCGAGGCTGCGAAAGGACCGTAAAACTGATAGACATTGTGCCCGCAAAAGACGAGGACTGGCGCACAGAGTACCTGGATCTTATCCTCTCCATCCGTGTGGTGGACAGCCTGGACCAGGCTGTGGAGCACATCAACCGGTACGGATCAGGGCACACGGACGTGGTTGTGACCGGCGATCTGGAACGGGGCATTCGTTTTATGGACCATGTTGATTCGGCCGACGTGTTCCTGAACTGCAGCAGCCGATTCAGCGACGGTTTCCGCTACGGACTGGGGGCCGAGGTGGGCATCAGTACAAACAAGATTCACGCCCGCGGCCCGGTCGGGCTCGAAGGGCTTGTGATTTACAAGTGGAGGCTCTTCGGGGACGGCCACGTAGTGGCCGACTACACGGGTGAGAAAGCACGAAGCTTTACTCACAAGAGAATTGTAGGCAATTGATTCACCGCCACACCATAAGACCGACTATCATGTAAAAAGCCCGGTCCAGGCATGACAAAACGGAGACCAAGCAGTTACCATTAAATTTTCAACCTTTTTCAGGAATCCCTCTCCGAGATTTCTTCGGAAATTAGATAACGCCTTCCCCGCACGCGGATAGTGACCTTTTCCTCCTCATCAAACTCCAGCAGGTCTGCTATGCGTACAAGGGCATGCTCGGTGAACCGCACACTGTGCCCTTCAAGACGCATGTAAAGGATGTCGTTTTTGATAAACAGGCTGCGCGGCCTCAACCGTTCGCGTCGGCCCGTGTTGAGAGCAAGGGTCACATCCTCGTCCTTTATTACCACATCGAACACAAACAGAGCCGTATCCTCGCATGGGAAATACACTTTTTCGCGGAAGTGAGGGTGATCCTGCTCCAGGTAATAGCCCTGTTCATCCTTTCGAATGCACGAATGAAAATGGGCTATGATCCGCGGATTCTCGAATCTGCCCTGCTCCATGTGCTGCCAACGACCGCGGGCGTCCAGGCCGAACACGGCCTGCTCTTTCGGAATAACAACCTCCTTGCGCTTCTTTCCCAATCCCTCCTCCATGCGCCCCCACAGGCGATAAACCCGTTAATTGCCGGTTTCCCTCGAGCTGAGAGCGAATCGCTCGGAGGTTACGCCGCCGCTCTTTTGAGCCAATCTGCCCGGGACATGATGCCTGCCATCCGGATGAGCCCCCAGAGAATCAGTAGAGGCACGATCAGCGTCTGCAGCACGAACGCGATTATCAGGTTTGTGATATAATCGATTCCTTCTTCCACGGTATCCTTGAGGGCCTCCAACCTGGCCTGGACATTCAGGACCTCCCGGGTGTCCTGATATTTCTTTCGCAATCCATCCATCAATCCGCTGTTCTCGCCGGCCCCGTCCTCAGGCTGCACCATCGGAATTTCAATCTTGCCCTGAATCACCTCCAGGCTCCCGTTGATCGTTAGTATTTGCCGGCGAGAAAAGCGTCGTAAAGCACCTGAGTGTCCCTCCGATCACAGGGATGCACAACCGAACCACTATCGCGGCAATGAGAAGCCTCAATCCCAGGGACTCAAAAACCTCCCCGCACTGCCGTGGAATCCAGACTCCCAATAGGAGCAATGCCATAGAAGCCGATAAAAGAACGCGAAAACCGAACCAGGAGCCGATTTCAATTAGCAACCGCTGGATCCCAAGGGAAACCGTACTCACGAGCATGATCCAAGAAAAACGCTCTATCAGATCATTGAATGGATCAAGGATCTCTCCCACGGAGAGTCGCAATCCCACGCCGGCCCGTGACACGGCAAGTTCCGTTCCCTGAACGGCCGAAACGGCCGCATTGAGCATGGTGTGACGGCATACGTGGCAATGGCCCCATTAAAGGCTCCGTCGTAATATGATGTCGCCTCTGCATCTAGACGTGAGAGAGGGCTCCATTCCGATAAGACCTCCAGACCTGCTGTAGCTGAAAGTACTGCGATGAGGAATACAAGGATGCTGAGAGAGATCCTGGTCTTGACGGGCGACAGAGTGGACGGATTCATAGGTCACCTCGCTTGTTAGGGTGATTTGTTCTTCATAATGATATGTTCGGCATGGGGCGGCAAGCAGTTTTCCTGTTTCGCAGCCCCTTTTCCTCAAGGCCGGTTTGGTTTATTATCCTGGAACCTATGACTGTTGAGGCATGGCCGGGCCATGCCATACTGAAATTTACGGCACAGGATATAAGCATGAAGCCCGAGGACCCGCGGTTCTGGAAGACCAAGTCCCTGGAAGCGATGACCCCGGAAGAGTGGGAATCGCTCTGCGACGGATGCGGAAACTGCTGTCTGGAGAAATTCGAGGACGAAGAGGACGGGCGGGTACGTGCGATCCCGGTGGCATGTGAGTATCTGGACATAACCTCGTGCCGCTGCCTCGTTTACTCAGACCGGACCTTCGTAACCGACGACTGTGTGGTCCTCACCCCAAAGACCCTTCAAGAAATCAATTGGCTCCCCGAGACCTGCGCCTACCGACTGCTGGCCGAAGGTAAGGACCTTCCGGGCTGGCACCCGCTGGTATCCGGAAGGGCCAAGACTGTCCACGAAGCCGGGATCTCCGTCAGAGACCGCGTTGTGCCGGGCCGGTATATTCATCCCGACGACCTCTTCCGAAAAACCGGACGGAAAAAGCAGGGAAAGAAAAAGCGGAAAACATAAAAGGGCTATGTGCATGTTTACAGCAACACGTGCCGCTCTATGGACGCCACATGTTCACAAATTAATACGCAGCCTGTACAAAAGCATACCTTCCCATGTCTCAAACCGCCTCCGGCGATTGGCCGTTCGCAAATTTATCTTTAAATACTAAAATGTTAACTGTTTCTTTTTGAGTTACGGGAAAATGGCACAGGCATTGCTATACCTTACGCCCAGATGTTCATGGCCGGATATATCGGCCGCCCCTCAAGCTGATGCACAGAACACTTATCTTTCGCTCCAGCGAGTGGTCCCCGGCGAGGGGATATTCAGGAGGTCGTCTTGACATTGAAAACACACTGCCGGACAGGAGGAAAAAGGGCGATGAGCATCGCCGACCGGTTTATCAATAGGTGGAAACGATTTATTTGGGCACTTCTAAAGGACGACTCCAGCCACGCCCTTTATGACGACAGAGGATATATAAGGCCTTAGGCGGCCCGAAGGCCGTTTACGTCTACAAGACGGAAGGCTCCTCGCTGAGCAGCCTTCCTCCTCCCCCCACCGGTGGAAGCACCGACATCGGGCGCGATGTGGGTCGGCCGCCGAACTTCAAGGCACCTTCCCTACTGCCGGAGCGGGCTGCAGAAGATCATGTCTTCCGCAGCCCGCCCCGGTCCCTCCTTCAACAAGGCCGGTATTCCCTGATACAGCCCCTGAGGCATAAAGAGGTCTGCCCCTACGGCTCCAGCGCGATCCTCGGAAGCAAGCTGCGTGCAAACTTCCCATTGGATTATGAATATCCTCGCTGTAAAAGGTCCTCTTGTGAAACAGAATAAAAAGCGTTAGTCTGAAAAAATCTCCCCCGGGTGTTTCTTTTCGCGTTCAGGGGGCCTTATGTGGGGTGTGAATGCCCCTGTAAAAACAACCACTGATCGCTGAAACCCCTGCCGGTGGGTTGTCGACAGTTTGCCGGTAATATCTCATAAAGAAAGCGGGAAAGCGCATGCTCGCATCGCGAATGGACAAACTCACGCCATACGTGCCCGGGGAACAGCCTCGGGACAGACTCTACCTCAAGTTAAACACGAATGAAAACCCATACCCTCCGTCCCCCCGGATCGAGAATTTTCTTAAAGGCTTTGACATAGAGAACCTCCGCCTGTATTCGGATCCTCTTTCCTGCGATCTCAGAAGGCGCATCGCCGAGCGTTATGGTGTAGGCGAGGAGGAAGTCTTTGTGAGCAACGGATCGGACGAGGCGCTGTCCTTTTGTTTTTACGCCTTTTTCGACTCCGACACAGGTCCGCTCATCTTTCCGGAGTTTACCTACAGCTTTTACCCGGTCTACTGTGATTTTTACCAGATCGCCTATAAGCGGGCCCCTCTGGACGAGCAGTTCGGGGTGAACGTTGAGACCCTCCTTGAAACCACCTCATGCGGGTTGATCTTTGCAAACCCCAACGCCCCGACAGGACACTGCCTGTCTCTTGACCGAATCCGTTCGCTTCTGGAAGGTTACCCAAAAGATCGTGTCGTGATCATCGATGAGGCCTATATCGACTTCGGCGGTGAAAGTGCTGTCAAGCTGGTGCACAGGTTTCCAAATCTGGTCATTGTCCAGACCTTTTCAAAAAGCATGTGTCTGGCCGGGCTCAGGCTCGGGTTCGTCATAGCTCGAGAACCGCTGATAAAGGCCCTTTTCACGGTCAAGGACTCTTTCAACTCCTATCCCACTGATGTATTGAGCCAAAAAATCGGCGAGATAGCCGTGGCGGACGCCTCTTACTACAAAACG
This sequence comes from uncultured Desulfobacterales bacterium, assembly GCA_964512335.1. Taxonomy (GTDB): domain Bacteria; phylum Desulfobacterota; class DSM-4660; order Desulfatiglandales; family HGW-15; genus JAIPEI01. Next base: position 13,760 of record CAZEIA010000030.1, on the reverse strand, counting down.
ATTACCAGGAAAATCATTGAGACTCGAGACTGGTTCTCAGCCCAGGCCGCGGAGTTGGGCTGGCGCGTGCTCCCCTCCAAGGCCAACTTTGTGTTCACTTCCCGGCCCGGTGTCAAGGGCGAGACGGTTTACAACCTGTTAAAGGAGCGGGGTATCCTGGTGAGACATTTCAATGTGGAAGGGATTCAAGATTTCGTACGGATCACCATCGGTAAACAGGAGGATATGAAACGCCTCTTGAGGGAAATGAAAAAGGCCTTCTGAATTCCTAGCTACGTTTTTTGGCCGGGATTCTACGGCACCAAGCCTTCCAGCGCCTATTCCAGGAGGTCTATCACCGTACCCAACATCTCGTCACGGGTTTGAAGGACCTTCAGGTTCGCCTCGTATCCACGCTGAAAAGGAATTGTCCGCGGGATTTCTTCACCCAGATCCACATTGGACAACTCCCGCTCCACGTATTCGTTACCTTGGATATCCTGTATCACAGGGCCGGGCGTATCGATCCGCTGGATGTCCACCTTCACCGCATCATTCACATCCGCTTCCATCACGGCCCTGGACTTCTTGAACTCATCAGAGTTCACGTTGGCAACGTTGTCGGCGGTCACGGACATCCCGGTGCCGAAGGCCCTTATGGCGGAAAGGCTGTTCCCGACTGGAAACGTCATGGGTTCCTCCTCAAGAGGGACCCCATTAAATGCCCTGACGGTCCCCTCACAAGTACCTATCGGCCGATTGCAGAAAAACTTTAGAACTATTCAACAAAGGACAGGGCACGACATCGATCCTTAAGCACTCACCCCAAAAGCCTCATCCGCAAAGTGCCCACACCCTTTTCAACCAGTGAGAGCCGCCTGGCGAGCCCAAATGAAAGGTCAATGTCCCGTCCTTTCACAAAGGGGCCCCTGTCCCTGACTACTGCAGTGGCCTTTTGCCCGGTCTCGGGGTTGCTCAGCTCCACTCGAGTACCAAAAGGAAGCTCTCTGTGAGCGATGGTATCGGAGTACATGTTGTAAAAGTCGCCGTTGGCCATGGGCCTTCCGTGGTAATCCCGGCCGTACCAGCTGGCCACCACCTCAGCCTCCTTGGGAAAAGTGCGGGGAGGCGGGATACGGATTTCCTGGCCGGGCTGGATTGCTCTCGGGTTTTCGATGTTGTTGGTTTCAATCAATTCCGCCAGGTCCACTCGAAACTTTCTAACGGCCAGGGCCCAAAGGGTGTCTCCGGGCTTGATCGTGTAAGTAGTCCAATCCGGCCCTTCCCCTGCAGAGGATTCAAGATTCTCGGACGCCGCCTCGGGTTCCGGCCCAGGCCCCGTCTCAACTCCCTGCCCGGGTTCAAATACGGGCACAAAAGCGGCATTGTTCTTCAAAACGGACTGATGCCCGGCCAGGCCTTCCTTTAATCGAGTCTCGAAAGATGCGGGGTCCTTAAGGATAGCCCCTTCCTTCAAAAACCAGTTGCCGTTCTTGGTCGACCGGCCTACCGCATCGGGGTTAATGCTTTTCAGGGCCTTCCAGTCCGTGTTCATAAGTGATGTGACTCTGGCTATGGTGTCTCCCTTTTGCACTTCATAGGTCATGGAATTCTCTCCCCAGGCCGCTGTTCAAATCCGGTTTGTTCAACGAACACTTGATTGATTGATAGACATCACGAAACCGTGCACTCTAGTGCAAACAAGCCTTACTGCGTTAAGCAGCAATTCCCGTGCCAAAAACCGGGCCCAGAGATAAAAGGAGGTTGCGTATTTCCTCAGCCGGAGTGAGAGAGGCAATAGGTAAAACTTTCCCTGTAAAGCCCCCCCGCGGCATACAGGCGCGCCGACGCAGGCAAAAGAATCTTAACAGTAATGTGCGGAGGAAAAACCACTAAGGAAGGCTAGAACCCACAGTTCAATTTGCCCGAGAACTTTCGGGTCTTATCCCATACCGAGGTCTCGCAGATATCGTGGCCGGTGACCTCGCTTTGGCCTTTCTTGACACTCAGCGTCTTGCTGATCCGATGGATTTCCCGGTCTCTATCGTCGCGGAATAAGATCAGAAGTTCGCATCCTTGCCAGTCGCGGTCCGCCTGGATTTTCACCGTCCAGGAGAGGGTCACGAGCACGGAATGCTTTGCCACCTCCTGGACGTCGAGCTGGACCTGGAGCCCGGATGGGGCCGCAGGAAGGGGACTCAGCCCCAGGATGAGGGCCGCCGCAAGCAGGTAGATAATAAAGCGCTTTTTCATGGGCTACCGAGCACCGGATGTGGGAAACGCTCCGTCGACTTCATCCAGGAGTTCGAAGGCCGCCTCAATGAAGCTGTCCAGGCTGTCGCGACACGCCGGGTCTTCTTCCTTGCTCGGAACGCTTACCATTCGTCCGCATTGCGGACAACGCAATGTTGAGCCGTCAGAAGCATTCACAAGACAATCCCTCCCGCAGGAACAACTGACATGAATGTCCATCATTGAGGCCTCCTGAATTAAACGACATATAAAACAGACTATCTCAGTGGACCTGACTTCGTCAAGGCCGGTTATGGGCGGTTACCATATCAGTTACCCTGAACTCTACCGTCCAATGCACGGGCTGCCGAGGCCTCGGCCGTTCCAGAGCGGCCCAGTATGTTTGTGAGCCAGACGCCCCCAAGCACCATTGCTCCGCCGGCCGCCTGAATCAAGGTCAGCCGCTCTCCCAGGATCACCCAGGCCGTCACGGCGGTTACCACCGGGATGCCGTTGATGAAGACCGCGGCCCTTGAAGCCTCGATCCGAGTGAGACCGTAGTTGTAGCAGAGAAACGCAATCACCGTGGCAAAAACGGTGAGATAGGCAGCAGCGATCATTGACGAGACGGTTACCTCACCCCAATCCAGGACGGACATCTCCACAAAAAACATGGGCGCGTAGAAAAGAGCGCCGTAGAATATCTGCAGGCATGTGATATCCCAGGCGGAGTACTCCCGGCCGAGATCTCTGGCCCCAACCATGTAAAGTGCCGCCGTAATCACTGCACATATTATCAGCAGGTCTCCGAGCAGGTGGTCATCCAGTGCCCACTGAAATCCGGGATCCCCTGTAATGAGGACCCCTATGCCCGCCAGAGACATTACGATGCCGAACAGGGAGAGCTTCCGAATCCTCTCCCCGATCAGGATCCTGGCGAAAACCAGCACCGCTACGGGCACCGTTGCGATAATCAAAGAAGCCTTGGGAGCCGTTGTGAGCTGAAGTCCGACCGTCTCGAAATAGAAGTAGAGCCCCGGCTCGAACAGGGCCATAAGAAAAAGTTTAAAGTGGGCGCGCCGCGTAAGCCTGGGAAGTCCTCCCCGCAAAATGCTCACGGCCAGAAAAAGCAGCCCGGCCAGCCCGAACCTCATGAAAATAAGCGTAAAGGTGGTGATGGATTCCAGAGCGACCTTGGTGGCCACAAAAGAAACCCCCCAGAAAACAACCGCAGCAGACAGCCCTATGTATGCTGTAATATCGGTTCTTTCTCCCAACGACCGTTCCTCGAATTGATATCATCGAGCCTTAAGACGCGTCCTTGGACCATAATCAGCTTCAACATTGATCTCCAATCGTTGACAAGGCCACGGCTTGTCCCTATACTTCCGTTCCGTCGGCCGAGGGCCCCTATCACCGCACCTGGAGCAAGAATTATATGGAACAAATAATGATACCCGATTACCACCTTCACACATATCTGTGTAAGCACGCCCACGGGAGGCCATTTGATTACCGGGACGCAGCGAGGAAACGGGCGATTCCGGAAATCTGCTTCACGGACCACTGTCCCACCCCGGATGGATATGACCCTGACCACCGTATGTCAATGGATAGATTCTCCGAGTATCGGCAAGCGATCCTCAAGCTGAGGGACGGAGAGGAACCCCACGTCCTTTTAGGGATCGAGGCCGACTACTACGAGGGGTGCGAGCGATTCCTGAAGGAATGGCTCCCTTCACAGTCCTTCGACTTCATACTCGGTTCCGTGCACTTCATCGACAACTGGGGCTTTGACAATCCTGAGGACCGGCATGTCTGGGACTCGGTGGACGTCCAGGCCACTTGGCGCGAATATTTCGCTCTCATTGAGAGACTGGCTGATTCCGGTTTATTCGACGCCGTGGGGCACCTGGATCTGCCAAAGAAATTCGGTTATCGCCCTTCCGACCGGGATCTCGTCGAAATGGCCCGGCCGGCCATGGACCGAATCGCCAAATCGGGGATGGGCCTGGAAATCAACGCATCGGGTCTCAGAAAACCTGTCGGGGAGATCTACCCGTCGGAATCCCTTCTCATGCTGGCCCGGGAACGCGACATCCCCATCTGTTTCGGGTCGGACGCACACGATCCGGACGAAGTCGGCGATGGTTTTGAAGCGGCCCTGAATCTGGCCCGGCGGATCGGTTACACCCACTCCTTCCGAATCCACAAAAGAAAGAAGTCCCTGGTCCCGCTGCCCTGATTCAAAACGACCAAATGGGAGGGCCTTTTCAGCACTACCCTTTCATGCGGAAGCTCACTTAAGAGACGGCGCCCATCGGGCTCCGGGAAAATCGAGATCCGCAAAAAAAGAAGGGCTTCCCGGAATGCCGTTTTTTTCCCCAATGCGGGTCTTTCCTTGTAGAAAATTCCGGAAGACGTTCGGGAGAAAAGATGCACGCGCACCCGAGAAGCCCTTTTGAATGCCCGGGCCTTGTAAAACAACCGGATTATAACGACCCATATACAACGAGGCAACGTTAAAAAACACGCTGTGATTCGGTTTGTTCGCGGCTTCGCTTTTATCTTTTTATTTGCACCTTTTCTTTATCTTTTTCTTTACATTTCTTTGCCCTATGCGTGTGCATCGGGGTGAAATAAAGGAGGACTACAAGGCCTCGAAAACACATAAGGCCTGAAACGCCGTTCTAACGGGGTTTGAGCATCAGCACACCCTGCTCATTGTCGATCTCTACGTAAAAATATCTCAAGTAATTCAGGCCCAGAAGCCCGATCTCGGGTCGTCCGGGAATGTCCAGGACAAAGGCCGTGATGTCCTTTACACTCCTGCCCTCCAACTCTATTAAGTCCAGAGTGACTTCCTTTGCCAGGACGGCCCCCCCTGCAGTGGAAACCCAGTGCCTCGGTGTGTTCTGATCCAGACTGATACCCAGCTTTTCCGCGGTCCCGGACGGAATTGTAACCAGGGAAGCCCCGGTATCGATAAGGAACTCCTGGTCCAAAACACCGTTCAACGTAGCCTTGACCGGAATATTCTTCAGTCCGGGTTTAAAGCGGATAACGACCTTTCCTTCCTCGGCCCTGAGACGATCGGCCTGTCGGGCCAACCGCACGGCTCGTTCAGCCAGCTCGGGAGGGACCTCCCTCATCCGCAGCAGGTCTTGAGCCGAGCGCCAGTCCTTTTCCTCCACGGCCATCTCGACGGCCAGAAGGCGGATTTCAGGGTCCTCCGGAAACAACCTTTCCGCGCGCTTGTGCGCACGCCAAGCGCCAAGATTGTCAGCCTGATCGATGCGGTCCCGAATCCATTCGACAAAGAGATCCCTGGCTACAGCTCGGATCCGCATACCCTTCGTACCTGACCCAAGTTCACGACCATCCAGGAGCTTTTCGACCCGATCCACGGCGCTGGCCGTCCCGTAATACCGGGCGGTGGCAAGGACGGACCGTACGGCCAGCTGGGCATCGCCCGCTTCGGAAAGGACCTCCGGCGTCAAAAGATCCGAAACCTCCCGGCTGAAGCCGTTTTCGTGGAGGTCCTCTGCAATCACACTCATCAGTGCCGCGATCTTTTCCTCTTTAATATGAGCCGGCGTCTGATCCGAAGAAAGCTCAGGAAGAAGACGGAACCCGTCGGAAAAGGCCTTGAGCCGTTCCAGGGCCGGTGCCTCGTCCCCCATGGCCAGGGCATGGATAAACTGCTCCTCCCGGCCGTTTGCAAAGGTAATATTGTAGAAATGATCGACCCGGATGTCTTCCGTAAGCTCCTCGCCGGCCGGCCCGATCCAGAGGACCCCATGTTCGAAAAGACGACCGAATGTCCATCCCACCACATGTCCGTCCTGCAAATAGAGTCCGGTTTCTTCCGGCACCCCGGCGGAAACAAGGGCTAAGCGGGTTAAACGCTCTTTCGCCTGCACGATAGCTTCCCGCCGCTCTTCACCGGACACCAGAGATCTCCACGAAACCGGCCTTTCCGGCCGCCACGGTCTCAACTCGGGCCCGGGCATGGAGGTGCCCTCTTCGAGCCGCCACAGGGCCACTGGCTCGCCGTCCCGCCACGAACCGCTTACCACACTGAGGACAGGTCCTGCGTCCGGACTGAACAGCCATTGATCACCGCCATAGCAGGCATGAACCGGGAGGGCGATCCACCATCCAGACACCACCGCAGCTGGAATCCCGGCCAGAGTCAGGCCTGTGTGGTGCGACACAGTCACCTCTCCTGCAACTATCTCCCCGGACCCCACAGGGCCTGAGGACTTTTTGGATGCGGCTTCAATGGAAGTGACCGGGCTGCGGAGTTTGATCTCATCCCCTGGGGCCGGCACAGGTCCTTCAGGCTCTACAGGGCCTGGATAAAGCCTCCACAACGAAATCAGCGCGGCCAGGACCGCCAGGAACCCCAGAAAAGCAATACGTCTCCGCTGCGCCGCTCCCGCCCGGGATGACTCCTTTTTCACCTGAAGCGGGGCCCCGCAGTGGGAGCAGAAATTAGCCGATTCTTCGTTCCGGCGTCCGCATCTCCGGCAGCGCAGCAATACCCTTCCTCCTGCAGCCGATCACACCGGCACCATATCGTGCCCAAGGCCGTATATATGCAGCGACCCGAAGCCAAACTGTGAAGCGTCCGGAGCATTCAAGCACAAATGCCTGAAACTCACCGCTCTTTCTTTTTACCCTTCCAGAGTCAACCGCACAACCCCATTCGAAGCACTTGTAATGTCGGGCCCCGGAAAATCGAACCAGCAATGCGGGGAAAAAGCTGCTTCTTGATCCCTGAGGCCGATTCCGGCTAGAATGAACAGGAGTTTTCCTACATCCGTTTCCAGGGACAGCGGCGGCACGCATGTCTTTGATTGTATGTAACCCGGATTCTGAAATCGACCGGAGCGGGTCCGAGTCAAACGGACGGCACCGGAGGAAGTGATCCGATGATTGAGGGAGTGAAACGGGACACGATGAAGCGCGGGACAGGGGTGGTTTTCTCTTCGGGCTTTTTCGGTTTTTTCGCCCATGCCGGGGTGCTCGCAGCAATACGGGAGGCAGGTCTTCAAGCGTCCGGGTATGCAGGGACGAGTTCCGGGGCCATTCTGGCGGCCATGGCCGCCTGCAATATGCCGGACGAGGAAATTCGAGATATCCTGTTCAGCCTTCGAAAAGAGGACTTCTGGGACCCTGACTCAACGGGATCGTTCTTTCTACACCTCTTAAGGGGATTTAGAGGCTGGACAGGGTATCTCAGGGGTCGAAGGTTCGCGCGGCTTCTCAAAAGGATTCCGGCCGGGCGAATTGAAGACTGCACCGCCCCCCTGGTAGTAGCTGCAACGGATTTGACACTCGGGAAAGAGGCCGTGTTCGCAAAGGGAGACCTTATTCGAGCCATACACGCCTCCGGGGCCGTACCCGGGCTCTTCAAGCCCGTTCGAATCGGCGGGTCCTTGTTAGTTGACGGCGGCATGGTGGACAAGGCCCCGGTCCGGGCCCTTGCCGAACATATTAACCCGGCCCGCATCCTGGTCCACTATGTAGAGTCGGACAACCTTGCAGCGCGTCCGGACAGCTTTCTGGCAAGGCGCTTCACACCGTGGCACATTTATTCACAGAGCGTCAACATCGCAAGAAGGGTCTCTTACGAGCATCAGTGCGCCCTGGTCCGGTCTCAAGGGACCGAGGTCATAGAAATTCGCACAAGCCCGCCCGCCCTTGGTCCCAACCGACTCTTTGCAGGTCCCTCGGCCTATACCCATGCCCGGAAGGAAACTCAACGCTTTCTGGCGGGGCTTGAAACGCAGTAGAGGTTGATATATCCATTGGCGGCGATAAGGCGGGCTACGGCCTGAGGCGCAATCAAGACGGACAGGTCCTGCTTTCTTCGGCGCCTCGTAGAGGACGCCCGTCCCTCCAAGCTAGCAAACTGACGCTCTCACAAGCAGCAGAGGTGCTGGATGAAAGGCGCAGAACCTGTCCGATAAATATGAGTTTATCATGCCCCAGGCGGGAAAAGAAGTAAAAAAGCTGATCAAGGCCGGCTGGCTCATCGACGGCACAGGCGGCCCGGTTCAGCAGGACGTCCTCCTTAGAATCCATGGGGACACGGTAGTCTCGGTTACCGCCGGCCACCCCGAAAAGGGATTTGGAGAAAACTTCCTGGACTTCACGGCCTGCACAGTCCTGCCGGGACTCGTGGATGCCCACGTCCACCTTGCCCTGCCGGACACTGAACGCGGACGGGACGGGCGCCGTCCGATAGAGAACGGTTTAGAGGAAGTTGCCCGAACGATCGAGCGCCGCCTTAGAGACTGCCTCGCCAGTGGGGTTGTAGCTGTCCGCGATGCCGGGGACCGGGCCGGCCATGTGCTTCGTTACAGGAATGACAGGCTTAACAGGTCCGGGATTCAGGTCCGTCTATGTGCGACGGGCCCGGCACTGCATGCCCGGGGCCGCTACGGCCGGCTCATCGGGCGTGCGGTCGACCAAGGGGTCACACCGGCCGAGGTTATCCGAAGGGAATCCGTTGATGCGGATCACGTAAAGATCATCAACTCCGGGCTCAACAGCCTTACCTGCTTTGGAAAAGAGACCGCGCCCCAATTCGACCTCGAAGACCTGGCGGCCGCCGCCCGCACTGCAAAGGCCGGGCGGCTTCGAACCATGGTCCATGCAAACGGTACCGCCCCGGTCCGTGACGCGGTGAAGGCAGGCTGCGATTCTATTGAACACGGCTTTTTTATGGGCAGGGAAAACCTGGTCCTGATGGCCGCATATGGAACGGCATGGGTACCTACGGCCTGCACCATGTCAGCCTGCGCCCGAATCCTTCCTCCCGGAAGCGAAGAGTCCGCCGGCGCAAGGCGCAATCTGGATCACCAGATGCGCCAAATTATAGCGGCTCGAAGAGCGGGGGTCACAATTGTCTTAGGGACCGATTCGGGAAGTCCGGGCGTCCTCCACGGCCGATCCGCGGCCGTGGAAGTCGGGATTTTCTTGAAAGCAGGCATGACACCCCAAGAGGCTGTTCGATGCGCCACGTGGAACGGGGCCGCACTGCTGGGGCTGGAGGACTGCACCGGAATGCTGGTGCCGGGTATGCCGGCCACGTTTGTGGTGACCCCCGGCAGACCGGACCACCTCCCCACAGGCCTGGAAAAACCCCTTGCGGTTTATGTCCAGGGTATCCGGCAAGTTCCTTGCTGAACGGTTCGACCTGCGGCCGCTCTCGCTCCTGGACACGGCCCTGAAGCCAACCCTTACAATCCGCGCACGTGGAACCGTTGCATCAAGACCGTCTACTCATTCACGCCAACAAGGTATCCCTCCAGCTTTTCCTTCAGGGAATCCGGCCAGTCATCCTCGCACAAAAAAGACTTGACCTCCTCTTTTGACAGCTTGTCCAGGACCTCCCCGGGAAGTCTTCTCAACGCCTCCAGCCTTTCCTGATTCGGCTTGCAACCGGCGGTCTTCTCTTCGGTCACGACAACCACTCCTTAATGATTCATGCAGGTAACGATGCAGCTTGCTTATGATCTCTTGAGTCCCGGCTTGACACCCTCTCGGGGAGGTTTCATACTGACAGGCATATTCCCGGTGTGATCGGTGACCGGACGAACTGAACCCTTGGAGAACCGCCGATGGAAGCAAAGGACGTTCTTGTATACTTTCACCCGAATACTGAAATCCGCTCCTACCTCACGCCCAATCCCATCATGAAGCCGCAGGTTGAGGTCCTTGAAAACCCTCTCAGGGAACCGCCCGCCTGGTTGGCAGCGAAGCTAGGCACTATCGGGGCCCAGGCTGCAAGGGAACTCCTCTCCGTATCCGGCGTTGCAAAAATACGTCTAAAGCCCAAAGAAGTCATTATTCAGAAGGTCTCCCATGTCTCGTGGGACGACATTGAGGAAGAGATTCTCCGTATCATGTATCGGGCGGTTCTCAAAAGCCGAATGCATGTCATGCAACTTTGAAAGAGGGGGGACTTTCCGGCCGTCCGGAAAACCGGGGAGAGGATGACCGCAAGTCCCTTATACCTACACTGCGCTCTTGAGTCCCAAATCAAAGGCCTTCAAGTTGGAATCAAGAAAGGCCTTCTTTGTGGACGTGGAAATGGTCTTTTTCATGCCGTCCGCTGAAACGGCCACGGCCCCCGATCCGATCAGGGCACCGAGCATGACCATATTCAGACTGAGGGGGTTACCAGCCTCCCCAGCCAGATCGTTTCCGTTAAGAGCTATGACCCGGCCCACCTTTGCCTTAATCAGATCCATCACCTTGTCTACAGGGGGGTAGGTCCCCTGTCCTATGGATACTGTGAAAGGGGGCAACGGCTGCAGGTTGGTTATGACCAGCGTTTCCTTGCTGCACCTCCCAATGGTCCGAAGGGTCTCCAGCGGCTCGAAGCCGACAAGGACATCGGCCTCCCCGTCTGATACAATGGGGCTCGTGACCTGTCCCATTAATACGGCCGATTCCACCACGCCGCCCCGCTGGGCCATGCCGTGTATTTCACTTACTACCGCCGGTATTCCGGCGGCCAGTGCAGCTTCACCCAGAAGGCTTGACGCCAGCAGGTTGCCCTGCCCCCCGACACCGACGAATACGCATCTCTTCGTGTCCATCTCTTTCTCCTCGCTGCGGAAAACGTGTCAATGGATGACGATCGCTATCGTATGCCGTTCCTCTCCCTAGTCCTTGACCGGAAGTATGGCGTTTTCCGGGCAGACCTGGGCGCACACCGCGCACCCGATACAGAGATTCCTGTCAATCACAACCATCTCTTCCTTAATGAACATGGCAGGGCAGGCAAGATAATTGATGCAGTCCCGGTGATCCTTGCACTTGTCACGGTTGACGCGGAACGGCTTGGTCTTGCGCATCTGTCCGGTCGCCCTGGCAAAGAGCGGACAGAGTTCATCGGAGATAACCACGGAAATGCCGTCGTAATCCTTCGATGCCTGAATAGCTTCAATAGTCTTATTCACCTTGAAGGGTTTCACCACATGGATATCCTTCACACCGCATCCCCTAACCACATCTTCAATGGAGATCCTGGTACGTTCGAGGCCCATCAAAGCTGCATTCACACCGGGGTGAGGCTGATGGCCGGTCATGGCCGTAGTGCCGTTGTCCAGAATTACCAGGGTGAACTTGTGATTGTTGTGTACCGCATCCACCAAGCCGGTTATCCCCGAATGAAAGAACGTGGAGTCTCCTATGAAAGAGACAACTTTCTGGTCGGTAGCCTCGGCAAAACCACAGGATGAACTCACCGAGGAACCCATGCAGATGAGATAGTCCGCCATTGAAATGGGGGGCAGCAGTCCCAGTGTGTAGCATCCGATGTCCGTGGGATAAACCGCTTCAGGACCATACACCTTTTTTACGGCATAGTAGGTGGCCCTGTGGGGACAGCCCGCACACAGGTTGGGCGGCCTTCCCGGAAGCTGCGGCAGATCGGAGCGATCCACCACGGCCCTCCCCTTGTACTCAATGTCAAAGTACTCTGCAATGGCCATCCGTACCATGCCCGGATCATATTCGTAGAGACGGGACAGCCGCCCCACGCCCTTCCCCTTGATGGGGATTGTGATACCGTTTTCCTGGGCAACGGCCTTGATGTCCGTTTCCATGACCGGCTCGAGCTCTTCGACCACTAGAGCCAGTTCCACTTCCTTAAGGAACCCTGCTATCTTGTCCTTGGGAAGGGGCCAGGACATACCCACCTGCATGAACCGGACCTTATCGCCGATACCCAGATCGTGAATAGCGTCCTTGACATAGTTGACGCTCACTCCGTTGGCGACGATGCCCCACTTGCCCTTGCCGGTAATCCTGTTTTCCGGCCAGCCTTCGCTTTTGGCGGCAGCCTTGTCATACTTCTCCAGGAGCTCCTTGTGCAGGATTCGGGAGACCGCAGGGACGGTCACATAGTGGAACGGGTTCTTCTTGAACTCTCCCTTTGTGCGGATGGGTTTGAGTTCCCCGAGCTTTACGGCGCCCCGCACGTGGTTAAGCCTTGTGGTAGTACGGAGAATAACCGGCAGCTCGAGTTCTTCGGAGAGATCGAAGGCCGTGATCGTCATGTCCTTCATCTCCTGGGTGTTGGTGGGCTCGAGCATGGGCAGGCCTGAAAGCCTTGCGTAAAAACGGTTGTCCTGTTCGTTCTGGCTGGAGAACAGGGAGGGATCGTCGGCATTGACGATTACCATGCCGCCCTTGACCCCCACATACGCCAGGGTCATAAGCGGATCCGCCGCCACATTCAGGCCCACATGCTTCATGGTAACCATTGTGCGAAGGCCGCATGCCGCTGCGCCCGCACCCACCTCGAGAGCGACCTTCTCGTTGGTCGAATACTCGAAATAGAGGTCGGTCTCCTGGCTGATGCGGAGAAACTGTAGAGGAATCTCGGAAGAAGGCGTCCCCGGATAACACGTGGCAAAGGAGAGGCCAGCTTCCAGGGCACCGCGAGCAACAGCCTCGTTGCCCAGCAACAGCATTTCTTTCCCTGGAGAGTCGGTCAATAGCTTATGCATTTTTGTCCCCCTGCTTGTTCTTGGATTTTTCCGCCTGCCTGATTAAGGCACTCTCGTGCCGGTCAAACGGGTTTTCACTCCCTACAGCTTGAAGCTCTCGGCCATGCCCGCATACTTCTTGCGAAGTTTCGGTTTTTCGATCTTTCCTGTGGGGTTTCGGGGTATATCGTCAAATATGACCTTCCGTGGCCGCTTATACCTGGGCAGTCCTTCACAGAATCCCAGGACCTCCTCCTCTGTCATGTCCTTCCCCGGCTTGACCTTGATGATGGCCGCGGTGATCTCCCCCAGACGCTCATCAGGGATGCCTATTACGGCCGCGTCCTGGATCTTTTCGTTGCTCATGAGGAAATCTTCGATCTCCACGGGAAAGATGTTCTCCCCTCCCGTAATGATCACGTCCTTTTTGCGGTCCACCAGCCAGATGAAACCGTCCTCGTCCAATCGCGCCATATCTCCGGTCAAGAGCCACCCGTCAAACAGGGTGGCATTGGTGGCCTCGGGATTCTTGTAATACTCCTTCATCACGCCCGGGCCCTTCACCATGAGTTCTCCCGGCTCTCCCTCGGGGACCTGATTAAGGTCGGTATCGACTATCTTGCACTCCCAGTCGAATCCGGGAACCCCGATGGCGCCCACCTTGTGCAGATTTTCCATCCCCAGGTGGACGCAGCCGGGTCCGGTGGTCTCGCTCAGTCCGTAGTTGGTGTCATAATCGTGGTGGGGAAAAACCTTTTTCCAATTCTTGACCAGACTGGGGGGAACGGGCTGTGCACCGATATGCATGAGATGCCACTGGTCGAGGTCGTAGTCGGAAAGCCTTACATCGCCGTTCTCTATTGCAATGAGAATGTCCTGAGCCCACGGCACCAACAGCCATACAATAGTGCCCTTTTCCTCGGACACGGCCTGAAGGATCCACTCCGGCTTGATCCCCTTGAGGATGACGGCCCGGGCCCCCACGATGAAGTTGCCGAACCAGTGCATCTTTGCGCCCGTATGGTAGAGCGGAGG
>CAZEIA010000029.1:0-24935 GCA_964512335.1 uncultured Desulfobacterales bacterium | reverse complement strand
TCCTGCCGCAGGTCCCGGTTTTCGCGTTCGACGTTCTGAATCTTCCTGGCATTGCCGACGGCCATTGAGGCCAGTTCCGCAAAAGCGGTCAAGGTTTTCATATCCTTGTTTTGAATCTCGCCGCCGTCCTCTTTATCGATGATTTCTACGACACCAATGATTTCCTTACCCACCTTCATAGGGACACAAGCTATGGATCGTGTCTCAAATCCAATTGATTTACTGATTTTCTTATACCATCGGTCATCCTTTCTCACGTCCGGGATCAGCAAAGGTTCACCGGTCAACGCGACGTGGCCTGCGATCCCCTGACCGAGATTGATTTCAAACTTGCGAACCTCCTCTTTTTTTTCGCCGGTGGCGACCTTGAAATAGAGCTTGCGGGTCTTGTGGTCCAAAAGGAGGAGGGAACTCGCCTTGGCCCGCATCATTGTGGTGGCGGTGTTGATGATAAGCTCGAGGAGTTGATCCAGGTCCAGTACAGATGAGACCCACGTGGTGATCTCCTGGAGCCGGTCAACAGTGAAATCGTTGTGTTCCGGCGACGCTTTCATGTTAGACCTCCGAAATCGCACCCGTCCCCGGCCACAACAGTCACGAACCCTCGGGAATTGACGGGCGATCCTGGTGGATTCAGCAGAATTCGACCCACCGGATTTCAGTGTGGATAATTTTCAGGCGAAAGGAAAGAAAATGTACATAGACTAACATAGAATTCGGTTTTTGTATACTTTTTTGAAGGGGATTCGAAGCTGTATGGCTTTTTGGTGCAAATAGGGAGTCGCCGGAAGGTCTTGTGTGATCTAAAATTGTATCACCTGTTTCAGACTGGGCTGCGCAGGAATGTTTGGCACCTGATTCGCTTACCTGGATTTCAGGCCCGGCCATGCGTGCACAAAAGTGCATTCAAGTATATGATTTCATACTAAAGGGTTGGGAAACCATAGAATCCCGGTCTTCTTTATTCTTTGAAAGAACTGTTATATCATATAGTTCTTCAATGCTTTCCTTTTTCAAGGCCTTGGGCACGGGTTTTGCTAACGGTATAAGAACAAAGCCGATGTCTCTTGAAAGAACGACCATCACGGGCCCTCTGGATCTTGCAGGGCAGGAGGTTTTGAAATGGAGAGCAGATCGTCGCTTTCCGGAACTCTCAATTTTATGAGCCTTGCCGAAATCATCCAGATTCTTGGCGGGAATGGGAGTACCGGGTCTTTAAGAATCTCTTCCCGCTACAGTCCCACCTCGGGGTACATCTATTTCCTGAACGGAGAGCCTGTCCACTCCACATGCAACGGATCCCAGGGTGTTAAGGCGCTGTACGACCTTTTCGGCTGGACCGAGGGAGAATTTGAATTCAATGATGGGCGTGTGGATGTCAGCCGGACAGTTCGAGGGAATCGAATGCAGATTATCCTCGATGCCTTGCGGCTGTTGGATGAAGGCAGGATCAAGAAAGTCGGCCCGTCCAAAAACGACCCTTCCGACTGCTTCGGGTACGGGAACATTAGAAGCATACCGGTTGTAAAGGGCCCTGTACCTGATTACATGTACATCGTTCAGGAGGAAAGCTTTCCCGACGGCAGCCGGATTGTGCAGGAGGGAACTTACGGAAACTGGATCTGGGTGATTTTGGAAGGCAGGGTGGACATCAGCAGGGAAACAGATCAGGGACCCTTGCCTGTTGCCCGCCTCGGAGAGGGGTGTTTCATCGGGACCTTGCTCTCGCTTCTCCACGGCGTGAACCGAAGGACAGCCACTGCCACGGCTGTGGGGGATGTCCAGCTCGGCCTTCTGGACACCCTGAGGCTCTCAGGGGAGTACGCGTCCCTTTCCAATCAATTCAAAGGCGTACTCCTGAGCCTGACCAGCCGCTTATTCAAAATCACTGACCGCACGGTCGGGCTGCTCATGAGCCAGACCGTGGCCGACATGTTGAATGAGTCCGATACGGCCCTCATTGACCAGCGCATGCTCGAATCAGGGTTCTTTACCATTCAAAAGGGGCAGACATGGGTGGTAAGCAGGACCCGGAGGGGCTATCTTCCTCTGTGTACCCTGAGTGAGCGGGATGTGTTCGGTAGCGTGCCCTTTCTGGACATCGGGCACGAGCCCCGCCTCGCCTCGGTTGCGGCCCGGGAGGGCCTTAAAATCGAGGAGGCCGATGTTGAGGGCCTGAAGCGCGAATACGAAAGGCTCTCCGGCACCTTTAAGAGCCTGATCCATAATGTCGGTAGCTGCATAGCAGAGACTACGCGAGTCGCGTGCCGCTCCTGAAATTCTGCTTTACGACCTGAAAAGCCCGCCTTCAACCCCTTCAACCAAAGTCCTTTCCCCGGCCCGCCTCATAAGGGCCCGGGGAAAGGATGCTCTCCTTGAACCTTGTTCGCCCATATGGTAACTCTGATTCATTGAACAAATCCATTTTTCGGGCCAGGACTTGATTTTCGCAAAGAAGCCGAAAAAGCCTTCTGACTCTGCTGCCTATCCAGGAAGAAAGGTATTCGTTCAAATGAGAAGGAAATCTCTTGTTGGTAAAGAAATTTCAAAGCAAATTTAAACAAAAGAGGAGTTGACTGCAGCGTGAAGCTTTTCAGCCCGGATCACCGATGCAGGGATTGCCTTCGCGGTCTGGCGGAGAACGCCGTTCGCCTCGCCGGGGGCGGCAGAGCGTCTTCCCCGGGGCCCGAGGCCCAAAGTCGTACCTTCGAACTCATCGAAGAAGGTCTTGCCGGCGGGTCGACTTCACCAGTGATAGCCAACCGTATACTTCGCGAAATCACCGAGCGCTCGGGCACGCAGGACCCGTATGCCGGCTTCAAGGCTAGAGAGATGGAAAGCGCCAGATCCGTGTTTAACTCCATCGCCGACCAGATTCAGCATGACCTTCGCTCCCTGGTCGGGCTGGCCGCACTGGGAAACACCCTGGACTTCTTTTGTGACGCCGAGGCCGTAATGAGGGAGGTCCCTGTCATACTTCGAGAGGGTGTACACTTCGAGCGGGATGACATAGACCACCTGGAGCGGTTTTTAGACAATGGACCCCGGAAGATTCTTTACCTCACCGATAACACAGGTGAGATATATTTCGATTTCCTTTTGTATGAGGCCCTTTCCCGCAGGTCCGCGTGCTGCACCCTGGTCCCCAAGGGAGGACCGGCCTTGAACGATCTGACGAGAAAGGAGCTGGCGCAAAGCGGGCTTGCCGGACGCTTTCCCGACCTGATAGACACGGGGACGGACGGAGCCGGTATCGACTGGGATCGCGTGTCCGATGATTTTCTGTCCAGAGTGACGGAGGCGGACCTGATCATCTCAAAGGGCATGGCCAACTTTGAGACTGTCTACCCCAAGTCGCTGTCCGCTTCTTCGTTCTATATTTTTCGGGTAAAGTGTGAACCGGTTCAAGACGTGGTGGGCATTAAGCTTGGAGGATTCGCCGCTGTCTTTAAGGACGGGGCTTCCACCCGTCCCGATAACAGGGGAGTATGAAGTGAGTGGAGGTTTCAAACCTCTGGAGATCAGCCATCGGGATATCCTGACTTGTGTTTTTGAGAAGGAACAGCCCAAGATCTCCGAGTTTACTTTCACAAACCTCTTTATCTGGCGTCACCGGTACCGGCCTGTCTGGGATCTCAGGGAGGGCTGCCTTGTGATCGTGTGCCGGCCGGAAGGCCTCCCGCCGTTCGGACTACCCCCCGCAGGCAGTGGCGACAAACGTTCCGCCCTTTACGCGCTTTGCGAAGAACTGGCTCAATGGACCCCGGAAGTTCAAATCCGTCGAGTGGACGAATCGTTTGTGAGCGGGCACGTGGATCCGCACCGTTTCGAGGTGGTGTATGACCGCGATTACAGCGATTACGTCTATCGCACCGAGGACCTGATCCGGCTGTCGGGCCGCAAGTACCACAGAAAGAAGAACCACCTTAATCGCTTTAAAAGACAATACGACTTCGAGTACCGTACTATTGACTTGGAACTCGTGGAGTGTTTCCTGGACATGCAGGACTCCTGGTGCCGGATCCGGGACTGTGCCGAAGATCCGGACCTTCTCTCCGAGGACTATGCGGTGCGGGAGGCCTTGACGCATTGTGAGGAACTTCGTTTTCAAGGAGGCGCCATCGAGATAGAGGGAAAGCTGGAGGCCTTCAGCTTGGGCGAACCTCTGGACAAAGAGACGGCCGTGATACACGTGGAAAAGGCCAACCCGGATATCCCGGGGCTATATGCCGCTATAAACCAGCTTTTTTGCAGCAATGCTTTTTCCCATACGACCTATGTGAACCGAGAGCAGGACTTGGGGGAGTCTGGGCTGCGTAAGGCCAAGGAATCCTATCACCCGCATCACCTGGTCAAAAAATATACTTTGATCCTGCGGTGATTCCCGCCTA
Organism: uncultured Desulfobacterales bacterium; assembly: GCA_964512335.1. Taxonomy (GTDB): domain Bacteria; phylum Desulfobacterota; class DSM-4660; order Desulfatiglandales; family HGW-15; genus JAIPEI01. The sequence goes on along the minus strand of CAZEIA010000029.1, from coordinate 20,544 downwards.
AGGAGGCCCGCCTGTTTGAAAAGTCGGGTTATTTGATGATTTGAAAGCCTTACAGATAACGATTATAGGTATGGCCGGCATTGGAAAGTCCACATGGTCGGGCCGCCTTGAACGTCGTGGTTTCCTACGGATAGACTGCGACCGCATGATCGCCGAGCGCCTCTCCTCAGAACTTGCAGATGCTCCCGATCTTATTGCGGCCCTGGGTTCCTGGATGGGGCTTCCCTGGGAACCCGGTTATGAAAAACGCGCCCTGCACTACCATCAGCTGGAGAAGGCCGTAATGGCGGAGGTCCTGGAGGTCCTCAGGGGAGCGCAGGGCAGGGATCAAATCGTAGTGGATACCGCCGGAAGCGTTATCTACACCGGGGATGATGTGCTCAACGAGTTGGCGGAGCAGAGCGTAGTGGTCCATCTGGCATCGCCGCTCGAGGTTCGTGAGCGCCTGTTGAGGGAATACCTGAAGCGGCCGGGACCTGTACTTTGGCGCGGAATGTTCCGCCCCGAGCGCGAAGAGCCTCTTCAGCAGACCCTGGCCCGCTGCTACCCGAAACTGCTGGAGGATCGCGAGCGCCGATATGCCCGGTGGGCTCATGTAACACTGGACTACAAGGCTCACAGGGAAGGAGGTTCGTATCTGGAAACCCTTCTGGCGCAGGTCCGATCCAGGGGCATTGACCTGTGAACACAGCGGTCCTTTGTCCGCCCTCGCGAAGCCTTTGCCGGCGTTGAGATAAGACCGCGGTTACGTCCATGTGTTTTCATTGCAGGGCCTGTCAGTTAATCAGGCCCTGCACAGGAGCCGGGATGCGGCCTCCAAGCCGGATGAACCCGGTGGAGGCACCTGAGCTTCTGACGGGCATGATGGTAGCCTCTCCCAGCAGACCGCCGAAATACGCCTTTTCTCCGGCTTTTTTGCCGGGAACCGGAATGAGGCGAGCGGCGGTGGTCTTTCGGTTGATCACGCCGATGGCCATCTCGTCGGCGATGATGGCCGCTATGGTCTCTGAGGATGTATCTCCGGGCAGGGCGACCATATCGAGACCCACCGAGCACACGCTGGTCATGGCCTCAAGCTTCTCGATCGACAGGAAACCGCTGCGCACGGCTTCGGATATGTTGAGATCTTCGCTCACAGGTATAAAGGCCCCGCTCAGCCCCCCCACATTTGAACTGGCGAACGCGCCCCCTTTCTTGACAGCATCGTTCAAGAGGGCCAGGACCGCGGTGGAACCGGGAACGCCTATGCTTTCAAGGCCCATGCTCTGAAAGATTTCACCAACGCTGTCTCCGACGTTCGGCGTCGGCGCCAGTGAGAGATCCACGACCCCGAAAGGCACACCAAGGGCGGCGGCCACCTCACCCCCGATTAGCTCGCCGACACGAGTGACCTTGAAGGCCGTGCGCTTGATGATCTCAGAAAGTCGGCCAAGATCCATGGATGGGTCCGCCCCGCGCGCCCGGTCTATAGCTTTCCTGACCACTCCGGGGCCGCTCACCCCCACATTGATAACGGCGTCGGGCTCTCCGACACCGAGATAGGCTCCGGCCATGAAGGGGATGTCCTGAGGTATGTTGGCGAACACGACGAGCTTTGCACAGGCCAGCCCGTCGGAAGACGCCGATTGTCGGGCGGCCTCCTTGATGACATCTCCCATGAGCGCGATCCCGTCCATGTTGATGCCCGCAGGGGTGGACGCAACATTGATGGATGCGCAGATACGCTCTGTTTCGCAGAGGGCCGTGGGAACAGCGTCGATCAGTGCGTGATCTCCGGGGGTAAAGCCCTTTTCCACGAGAGCGCTGAATCCGCCGATGAAATCCACTTTCATCTGACAGGCCGCCTCGTCCAGGGTCTTTGCAATCAGCAGCATCTTTTTGGAAGCAAAGGGGGCCCCGGCCACAGCGACGGGACTCACCGAGATCCTTTTGTTGACGACCGGGATGCCGTATTTTTCCCCGATCTCATCGCAGACACGCACCAAATCCTTGCCTAATAAACTGATCTTACGATGAATGTTATGGCGAAACCGGTCGATGTCGTGACTTGAGCAGTCAAGCAGGCTGATGCCAAGGGTGACGGTTCGCACATCGAGGTGTTCGTTGCGAAGCATTTCCAGCGTTGAGAGGACTTCACGATCTGTAAGCATTGTTTTCCCCGCCTTCCGGATCCTTCATATCCGGTTGATGGCTTCAAATACATCCCTGTGCTGCATGCTCAGGTCCAATCCCAGAGAATCGGCTTTCCGGCGCAACTCTCCCATGAAGGCCCGGCGGTCGATGGAGAGAGGTACGTCCACCTCGTAGATCATCGTGTTACGATGCGGATCGTCTCCACCGCGAAAAGCGGCCTTGAGATGTGTGATGTTCACTCCAAAAAAGGCCATAACACCGGTGATGCCTGCAACCAGGCCCAGACGGTCGGGGCCGATGGTAACTACCACAAAAGGTTCGCTATCCCGAGGGCCCGGGGTAGGCTCTGAAAAATTCAGCCCCTTTATGAGCACATGCAGACCGAGGGGGTCGAGGGACTGATTCAGTTCTTCCCGAAGGGTTTCAAGGGTGGTCCCGGCCGGAACGGAAGCAATGAGGATACCCACGAACTCCCCCTGAAGAATGGTTTGGCTAACGTCCTCCACGTTGCACCTGTGTCTCATGAGCACCGATGACACAGCGGCGACTATTCCGGGCCGATCAGTGCCCAGTATTGAGATGACCACCTTGTCCATTGGCCCTCCTTCGCTTCATAAGTTCGCTTTGCGGCGAGGTTTGAGGCTTTTCCAGAGATCAATCCGGCCTTCAATACAGAAGGTCTGCGAGTCTAGATAAGTGTTCTGCCTATGTCAACATGAGAGCGCCCTGGTGCGCGGGACGCACCAGGAATAGTTCAGGTTGAAAAACCAGGGGCAAGAGGTATCATACACATCAAGGCAACCGGAAGTGACCTGTGCTGAGAACGGAGTTTTCGGTGTTTTGATCTTCGCATTTCAGGATAAAAGGGGGGTCCGGTTTTATGAAGCCCATAGGAAGAATCCACGTCCTTACCGATACCGTTATCCAGGACCGGTTTTCCCACATTGATCTGGCCAGGATGGCGCTAGCCGGGGGAGCGGATATCATCCAGTACCGGGAGAAAAAGGGCTCCACTCGAAGCCTCTTAGAGACGGCTTTGCAAATGAAGGCCGTGTGCAGGGCTGCGGGCGCGGTTTTTATTGTAAACGACCGAGTCGATGTGGCCCTGGCAACTGAAGCGGACGGCGTACACCTGGGACAAGAGGACTTTCCCATCAGGCTGGCGCGTGAATTACTCGGTCCGGATAGAATCATCGGCGGTTCCGCCTCGAACTTGCAAGAGGCGAGGGCCTGCGCGGAAGATGGCGCCGACTACATCGGTTTCGGACCTGTTTTCCCGACGACTTCCAAGGAGGATGCAGGGCCCGCCGCCGGCCTTGAGGGCCTGAGGCTCCTCTGCAGTTCCGTCGATATTCCGGTAATCGCCATCGGGGGGATCTCCCACGTGAACGCGGCCGCGGTGGTTGAGTCGGGGGCGTACGGGATTGCGGTCATATCCTCCGTGTGCTGTCAGGTGGAGCCCGAAGAGGCTGCGCGCCGTCTTTTTGGTCTGATCCGAAGCAAGTGAGTGGAAGAGAGGGGCTGTAATGGAAACCCTCGTTAATACAGGGGAGTTTGGCCTGATTCGTCTCATCAGGAGGCTGATTAAAGAGGAAGGCACGGCAGGGACCGGACTGGTCCTGGGAGCGGGGGATGACACAGCGGCCATGACTCCCGCTTCGGGACACGACCTTCTGGTAACCTGTGACTGTATGGTGGAGGAGCGTCATTTCCTGAAAGAAATGAGCCCTTATGAGATAGGCCGGCGGGCCATGGCGGCTAACATCAGCGACATAGGGGCCATGGGGGGAACCCCTCGGTGGGCGCTGGTGTCTCTGGGGCTGGAGAAGGATTCTTCCGTGCAGGATGTGCTGGAAATGTATCGCGGGTTTCTCGATCAACTCAACCCCATGAATGCCGTAATAGCGGGAGGCAACATAACCCGTTCAAAAGAAGGGGTCTTTATCGATATCACCCTGATGGGCGAGGTGCTGCGGGGCCGCTTGGTGAGCCGCTCCGGGGCCCGCCCCGGAGATGCGGTCCTAGTGTCCGGCTTCCCCGGACAAGCGGCGACAGGCCTTGATCTCGTTTTACGCGGAGAGGACTCTAAAAACTCCCCTGAGGCTCTCACCCTTATCGAGACCTATAGAAACCCCACACATCGGGCTCTAGAAGGCCAGGTCATCGCGGAAACCGGCCTTGCCAACGCCATGATCGACATCAGTGACGGGCTTATGGGGGACTTGGGCCATATCTGCGAGGAGAGCAGTGTGGGGGCCGAGTTGCACGAAGAAGTCTTGCCTGTGAGCGATGCCCTGAGGTGGGCCGCCCTTAGAGATGACCTGGACCCTCAGACGCTTGTTACACGTCCAAGTGACGACTACGAGTTGATAGTCATATGCGCTCCTTCAAACACCGAAGCCATAAAACAGGCCGTTTCCCGCGTAAGTCTTGTCCGTATGACGCGGGTGGGCTGGATTACGGATGACGCTGGACGTCTGGACCTTGTTCGCGAAGACGGCACCCGGGTTTCAATGGAGGCCGGGGGCTGGGATCATTTCCAGGAGAATGCGCCGAAATCGCGGGACTAACATGCTGGTCTCATAACGGGACACACGGCTGTTACGAACCTCTCAACATTGGTTTCAATCTCCTGGAGGAAGAAAGTATGGTTGAGGGGGAAATGGGGGCCAAAGCGGCCGGCAACTTAGAAGCGGTTCGTCAAGAAAAGCCGCTGGTTCACAATATCACGAACTACGTGGTGATGAACGTCACTGCCAATGCACTTCTTGCCGCTGGCGCCTTGCCTGTGATGGCTCACGCGGCCGAAGAGGTCGCAGACATGGTTTCCATGGCCGGTGCCCTGGTCCTTAACATCGGAACCTTGAGCACAGGCTGGATTGAGGCCATGCTCCTTGCGGGAAGACGGGCCGATGATTTGGGGATACCTGTGATTCTGGATCCCGTGGGGTCGGGAGCGACTGCCTTCAGGACCCATACCGCACGGCAAATTCTCAGGGAGATCAAGGTTGCCGTGGTGAGAGGCAACGCCTCAGAAGTAATTTCCCTGGTAAACTCCGAATCCACCACAAAAGGTGTCGAGTCTGTCCACGGAGTGAATGAGGCCGTTAAGATTGCCGTCCGGCTGGCAAGGGACCTTTCGGCCACCGTGGTGGTTACCGGAGAAGAGGACTTGGTGACGGACGGAGACAGGGTCTGCCGGGTGTGCAACGGGCACCCGCTCATGGGCAGGATCACCGGGGCCGGGTGTACGGCCACCGCCCTTATCGGAGCATTTCATGCGGTTGACAGGGATCCCCTGGAGGCTTCAGCAGCGGCCCTGGCCTTTTTCGGCCTCGCCGGTGAAAAGGCGGCCTCCGAAAGTCGAGGCCCGGGGACTTTCCAGGCGGCCATTCTGGATGCGCTGTACCAACTGACCCCTTCGGAGGTCCAAAACGGGGCAAAAATCTCTATTTAACTTTTCCTCGCCAGTACCCACAGGCGTCAGGAAACCCTTCAATTTTTTTGTCTTGGCGCAATCTGCGTCCTGGCGAGAGGCAAAAGGTCCATGCTGCGATCCCCGCTGCCAGCCGTTAATGATCCCGAGGGAGAGAGAGTTCCTCCAGGCCTGCCCCTGATAGTGGACGCTCACGTCCATGTGTTTCCCGACGATCTGTCCTCGGCCATCCAGGGCTGGTTCGACCGCCACGGCTGGCCGATCCGGTACCGGCTCAAGGCACCGGAAACAGCGTCCTTCCTCCTCTCAAGGGGAGTGGGGCGTGTGGTAATAATGTGCTATGCCCACAGGCCGGGCGTATCCCGCTCCCTGAATCGGTTTATGGCGTCCATTGCAAGTCAGGATCCCCGGATCATCGCCTTGGGGACGGCCTTCCCCGGAGAGGCCGGGGTGAGGGAAATCCTGGAAGAGGCGTTCCAAATGGGCCTTGCCGGTGTGAAGCTGCATGCACACGTCCAGTGCATCCCAGTGGATGCACCGGAGACGCACGAAGTGGCGGGCTTGTGTGAAGAGCACAACAAGCCCCTTGTTTTGCATGCAGGCAGGGAACCCCGAAGTCCGGCCTATGCATGTGATCCCTACGAGATCTGCGGGGCTCGAAAGGTGAAGACGCTGCTCAAAGATCACCCCGGCCTCAAGCTCTGTGTGCCGCACCTGGGCATGGACGAATATGAGGCCCATTCCCGGCTGATGGAAGAGACCGACAATCTCTGGCTGGATACCACCATGACCCTTGCAGGCTATTTTCCCGGCGCTCAACCCCCTCCGCTCACCTCGTTCCGGTCCGACCGGATCCTGTACGGAACGGACTTCCCGAACCTCCCTTACGCCTGGGACAGGGAACTCAGGTATCTCATTCAATGCGGGCTTGCGGACCCCGACCTGGAACTCATCCTTGGGAAGAACGCCCTGCAGCTGTTTTGTGCCAATCCTTTGCCGTGAAAATGCATTAAAGTCCGGCGCTCCCGGCGTCTCGGCGGGAGACAGAACACAAAAAAAGGCCGGTCTAAACAAGACCGGCCTTTGTGGGTTTCAGCCCTGGTCAACGCTGATCACCCCTTGATTATCCGCGGGATCATCATGTGGTTCTGCGGGCAAATGGATGTGGGGTTCTGGTAGGCGCATCCGGCAAAGGCCTGGATGTACTTCCGCATATCCTTGAACGACACCACCTCGTCCACAAAACCTCGATTTGCACAGTACACAGGGCGCGATTTCTCGTAGTACTCCTTGGCAAGCTGGTTCATCTTGTCGATGATCGGAGTCAGGGGCCTGCCTGCATCCTTTTCTTTGACGAGCCTCCTGGAAAAGGAGGCGGCCGCAGCGGTCTCTCCGTGCATCACGTAGATTTCCGTGGTCGGCGTGCCGAGTGTGAAGACATTGTGGTTATTGGCCGTGGGTCCGCCCATGATGTAATGTGCAGCGGCCGTCCCTTTACGAAGGACGATGCAGATCTGCGGCACGTCCGTCTGCTCGATGGAGTATATGAGGGACTGCCCCAGGCCCAGGAGTTCCGCCTTCTCAGCTATGTCGCCCACATCGATCCCCGAGGTATCCTGAAACCAGACTATGGGCACGCGATCCCTGCCGCAGAGCGTGACGAACTCGTTCATCTTGATCAGGCCCTGGCGATAGAGCTTGCCGCCGATCCCCATGTACTGACCTTTGGCATAGTCCGGATACTCTGCTCCAAGAAAGCCCTGGCGGTTCCCGATGAATCCAACAAGAAACCCGTCCATCTTGGCCAGGCCGGTATAAACCTCAGGGCCGTAGCCCGGCCTGAACTCCATGTGCTCGCTGCCATCGAAAATACGCGCAAGCACTTCGTCAAGGCTGTAGCTGCGCTTCTGGTTGAATGCCACAATGCTGTTGAGGTCGTCGCCGCCGAACTTGGGCTCTTTAGGATCGTCCACTCTGAAGAAGGCCGGGTCATACGCCGGGACCATGTCCACATACTTTTTCAGGGCGTCGAGTACCTCCTGCTCCGTATCGTAGACCTCCTTGAAAAAGCCGGTTTCGTTGTGATGAATGGGCACGCTTCCGGGCGGAATCTGCTTGAAGTGGCGTGTGGCCTCGATGAGCTGCTCCGCGCCTTCCTCGTCAAAGTAACCCTTTGGGGTCATGCCGCCGACGATGCCGCCACCGCCCACCGCTATGTTTGCGTCCTTGTGGGCGATCAGGATGGTGGGGCTGATTCCCTGATAACCCCCTCCCGCCGGGTTTGTTCCGTAAATGCCGGCCAGTATGGGCACGCCCACCTTCTCGAGCTCGGCATGACGGAAAAAGGTCGTGCCGTTCCCTCTACGGTCCGCGTAGACTTCCTCCTGCTCCGGAAGCTTGACGCCGCTGCAGTTGACCAGCCAGACCAGGGGCACATGAAGCCTCTTGGCCATGTCCGTGACGCGAAGCTGGTTCTCAGCCTGTCCGGCTATCCAGGCGCCGGCCATGACCTTGTTGTCAAAACCGATAACCACGGCCCACTTGCCGTTGATCTTGGCAAGCCCATCGATAACGCCCGTGGTCCCTTCCTCGTTCATCTTGGGGTTGTAGAGCGTATGAAGCGAACACCACGTCCCCGGATCCACCAGGTACTCTATGCGTTCCCAAACGGTCATCTGACCGCGTTTCTTGATCTTCTCGGCAGGTATTCCTGCATTTTTAACAGCCTCGACCGCTTCGGAGACCTGCCGCTCCACATCCTGGATCTGCAGGATGTTTTCCTTGGCCCCCTCTTTCTGCTTATCCGTCAGCTCCTTGCCGATCGGATTCATGTTTTGAAAGTAAGATCTCATTTTTCCTCCTTAAACAAGTAACCGCAATATGCGCTATCGGTTTGCCTTCCGGATTCCGAGCTGGTCCAGGGCTATGATCCACTTGCAGATGTTGCTGGAGCCTTCCACCATCTGGTAGGTGGGCGCGTCCCGGTAGTACCGGGCCACCGGATATTCCGTGGAGTAGCCGTAGGCGCCGAGGATCTTCATGGCCATGTGAGAGGCTTTCACCGCTACCTCGCCGGCGAGGTATTTGGCATGGGCGACTTCCAGCGTGTTTCCCAGGTTGCCCTGGTCCTTCTGCCAGGCCGCCTTGTACACCATTAGACGGGCCGCCTCAATCTCGGACGCCACCTGCCCTATGAGGTCCTGGTTCATCTGGAACTGACCCACAGGTTTGCCGAACTGCTCACGCTCCATTGCATAGGTGCTTACAACATCCAGACAGGCCTGGGCCAGGCCGACGCCGCCGGCCGCGGCTGAAAGCCGGGTCTGATTGAGAGAGCCGAACACTATTTTGGTCCCGTCTCCGGGTGCTCCGAGGATGTTTTCCTTGGGGACCTGTGTGTCTTCCAGTATTACCTCGCCTGTTGGTGAAGACCTCGAACCCATTTTGTCCAGGTCGGTCGTGGTAATGCCGTTGAAGTTCTTGGGTTCAATTACGAACGCGGACAGGCCCTTGCCCTTGGCCTCCCTGTCGGTGTACGCATAGTAGACCAGAACATCAGCCGCAGTGGCGTTGCTGATCCAGGTCTTGTATCCGTTCAGCAACCAGTGATCACCCTTGTCTGCAGCGATGGACTTCATGGCCATTACATCGGATCCCGCATTGGGCTCGGTGATGGCGAACCCGCCCAGGTACTCCCCGCTCACCAGCTTGGGGATGTATTTCTGCTTCGCCTCCTCGGTGCCGTACTTAAAGATCGTAAAGGCGCAGCCCAGGGTCGACATGTTGATCTGGACTCTGAGGGAGCTGGAGGCCCGCGCGATCTCTTCCGTGAGGATCATGGCGGCCAGCCATCCCATCTCGTTTCCACCGTATTCTTCAGGAATCACCGTCCCGAAAAAGCCCAGTTCAGCCATGGGCTTGTGGGCCTCTTCATAGGGAAAATAGTGCTTTTCATCCCATTCGTCGGCAAAAGGCGCGATCTTTTCTTTGGCAAAGTCACGCGCCATGTCTTTCAGCATCTGGAGCTCATCACTAAGGGTAAAATCCATAAATCTTCCTCCTCTAAAATGGCGTTGTTCAATCGACACGCAGGTGTTTGTAATATAAAATCGTGGAATATAGTACGTACACCCCTGATTCGCAACAAAATAATCAGTGGGCGCTCATCAGGTGTGCTCCCGGAGACTCGAGTTGAAGCTGTTGCAAGCGGTGTGATATTGTTCAAGCAGGGCCCGGGAGATCCCCTGGAAAACCTGCTGATCGAAGGCCGCCACATAACCCCATTACCTGAAACTTCGGATTTTCAGCGGCATATGAGGAACCATTCATGGAACCGGTGAGCAGAGAGCGCCTTCAACAGATCCTCGACGTGATGGAGGACGGCGTATATGTCATCCGTAGAGACCTTACAGTGGAGTATACAAACCGCGCAATGCCCCGCATTGATGAAAACGACTCCGGAGACCGGCACTGCTTCGGACTGATTTACGGCAGGGACACCGTATGCCCGTGGTGCCGCGCACCGGAGGTTTTCGAGGGAAACGAGATTCAATGGGAGCATCCCATCCCTGAGCTCGGACGGGTATTTGATATAACGGAGCTTCCTATTCGAAGTCCTGAAGGGATTGTCTCCAAGCTGAGCGTTTACCGGGATGTTACGCAGCGAAAACAGCGTGAAAAGGTCCTCAAGGCAAGCCGGGAGGACTACGAGAGGCTTTTCGAGCACGTGGGCGTCGGTGTTTACATCAGCAGCAAGGAAGGCCGATTCCTCAACGCCAACCAGGCCCTGATCGACATGCTGGACTATGAGAATAAAGAAGAGTTTTTGAACATGGACATCGCCAGGGACCTTTACATGCGCGTTGAGGACAGACGCAGGTTTCAGGATCTGATAGAAAGGGAGGGCCGGGTCGTCGACTACGAGGTGGAGTTCAAGCGTAGGGACGGGACTCCGCTCCCGGCCCTTTTGACCAGCCACGTGCGTAAGGACATGCAGGGAAGGGTTCTGGGTTACGAGGGGATCATAGCGGACCAGTCCCACAGGAAAAGGATGGAGAGGGATCTCAAGGACGCGCACCATTTCCTGAACATGATCATTCACAACTCGCCCAACGCCATTATGGCGACCAACATGAGGGGAGACATAATTCTGTGGAACAACTCCGCGGAAGAGACGCTCGGGTACTCCTCGGACGAGGTGATCGGGAAGATGAATATCAGGGCCATATACCCCGAGGGAATGGCGCACGAGATCATGAAGATGATGCGGAGCCCTGATTGCGGGGGCGTGGGCCGCCTCCGCTCTTATCCTATGGTCTACGTGAGGCGGGACGGTGAGATCATCGACGGGAACCTGTCTGCGGCCATTCTGTACGGGTCCTCAGGAGAAGAGCTGGCCTCGGTGGGGATCTTCGTGGACTTGAAGGAACGACTGAGCATGGAAAGAAATCTGCGGGATGTTCAGGAAAAACTCCTGCAGTCTGAAAAACTGGCGGCCATGGGAAAGCTCACATCCCAGATAGCCCACGAGCTGAACAATCCGCTTTACGGGATCATGAACACCCTTGAACTCCTGAAGAGCGAGATCCCTCCTGAGAGCAAGCGGAGGCGGATCCTGGAGATGGCCCTCTCCGAAACGGAACGGCTCACGGAACTTCTTAGAAAAATGTTGAGTTTTTCCAAGCCGGATGAGGAGGAAAAACAGCCCACGGACATGAACACGATCCTGGATGAAATTCTCCTTCTAGTAAAGAAACAGCTCCAGGAGTACGGCATTCGGGTAAACGCGTCCTTTCAGGAGGAGCTTCCCCTGGTGAACGCCTCTCGAAATCAGCTCCGCCAGGTGTTTCTGAACTTGATTGCAAATGCCCGGGACGCCATGCCTGACGGCGGTACGCTCATGGTAACCACTTCCTCCGGCGCTGATCACGTCCGCATCGAGATAGAGGACAACGGGATCGGAATAAGGGAAGAGAACCTGGGCAGGATTTTTGATGCCTTCTTCACTACAAAGGACGGAATCAAGGATGTAGGGCTCGGCCTCTCTGTGTGCTACGGCTTCGTGGAGGAGCACGGTGGGGATATCCAGGTTCGAAGCCGGCCGGGGGAGGGAACCACCTTCAGCGTGATCCTGCCGGTTGCACAGGAGGATGATTGATGACAACTGTTAAGCTGTTGAGCTGACAAATCATACCATTCCCTCCGCTCACCGCCCAACCCGAAAGATTCACCAGGAAAACACCAAGAACAAGAAGAAAAAATGAAAATATTACATAATTAAAGATATTAAACACTAAGGCAGGTATGGATTAGTGTAAAACTATGAAGAGCGAGGGAAGGCTGATCCATATGGGAATTGAATTATAGTTATTTTAGTTATTACGGATTCAAAAAACCGCTTGACAAAAGGAAATAACTATAAATATTATAATAACCATACTGAAAAACGGGGGCGAGCCATGGAAGAGATCCTCACCGTTTACACGGCCAGTCAGTACTGCAATGTGTCGCCCAAGACCTTGATCAACTGGATTGATGCCGGGCACATCAAGGCCTACAAGACCGTCGGGGGGCACCGCAGGGTACAAAAGGCGGACCTGGAAGAATTCATGCGTCGACAGGGTATCCCCGTTCCGGACGACAAGGTCCCGGACGAGCGAAAACGAATCCTTATTGTTGACGACGACCCGATCATTGTGGAGACCCTGGTCATGGCCCTGGAGGAGGAAGACCGTGATTATGAGATAATATCCGCTTCCGACGGCTTCGAGGCCGGGTTGCAGGTGAACCATTTCCGCCCTCATCTCCTGATCCTGGACATCATGATGCCCGATATCAAGGGATATGACGTGTGCAGGAAGATAAAGGAGAATGAAGAGACCAGGGATACCAAAATCATAGTCCTTTCAGCCTATCTGGACGACGAGAAATTCAAAAAGATGAAAGAGTACGGAGCGGATCTGTGCTTTTCAAAGCCGCTTCCGCTCTCGAAGCTCAAGGCGGAGGTGGCGCAGCTCCTTGATTCGGATTGAGTGAGTATGCCGAGGGGGAGATCGAAACCGCCGGAAACCAAGCGAGGCGCCCATGAAGCTTAAGAAAGCACTGAGTGAAGGAAGATTCGTCGTGACCTCGGAAGTTCAGGCCCCTTTGGATGACGACCCCGAGGCCCTGGTCAAGAGCCTGGAACTCGTGCGGGGCCGGGTGGACGGTGTGACAGTCCCGGAGCTGGAACTGGAGGGGATGGTGGGTGACACCATCAAGGCCTGCAGGCTGCTTCTGGAAAACCGTTTTGAATCCATCTACCAGACCACCACCAGGGACAAGCCCAGGCCGAGGCTCCAAAAAGACCTTCTGAGCGCCCATGAGGCAGGGGTGGAGAACCTGCTTGTCTTTACCGAGGATTACCGGATTACCGGCGACAGCCTTCAGGAGATGATGTTCTTTCACGTGGATGCGGGCAAGTTGGACTCTGTCCTCCAGCACCTGAAGGAGGGGGTCTCCGTGGACGGCAGCGACCTTGGAGGCAAGGCCGAGTTCGTGGTGGGGGCCGGTGTTGAGTCAGGTTGGGGCAAGAACGTCCCGGACCTGGAAAAACGCGAGATGGAAGAAATGACCCGCATGGGCTCAGGATATTTTCTTACCACCCCGGTGTTCGATCTTGACCGGTTTGAAAAGTTCGTAAAAGAGGTGGGTCCTTTCGGCGTTCCCATAATCGCCGAGGTGATGATTCTGCGGACAGCGGGCATGGCGAAGTTCCTGAACAGGCATGTGAAATCCGGGCTCGTGCCGGAACGGATAATCAGGAAGCTGGCCGGGAGCGTGGATCGCCAAAAGGCCAGCATCGAGGTCTTTGCGGAGATTGTCTCCGGACTCAAAGACCTTTGCCAGGGGGTTCATATCATCACCGTCGGCGCCGAAGACAAGCTGCGCCTTTACCTGGATGCGGCGAGGCTGAAACGGCTGTGACGATATCGGCGTCCGAAGGAGATAAACCGAATCCCGTCATAAATAGCGGGCCTGATCGGTTCAACCCGATCCTTACGAAGAGGTGCTTCGGTGGAAGAGATCAGCCTGACCATCGACGGAAAAGCAGTGAGTTGCGCACCCGGAACCACGGTCCTTGATGCGGCCCGTGAAATCGGCGTTTCCATCCCCACGCTCTGCCATCACGAGGACCTCAAGCCGGCAGGCGCATGCCGCATCTGCCTTGTGGAGGACGAGAAAAGCCATCGCATCCTTGCATCGTGCGTGACGCCTGTCGCCCCTGACATGGCTATCCGGACGGACTCCCCTTCCGTCCTTCACCACCGGGCGAACATTATCAGGCTCATAATGGCCAACCACCCCGAGTCCTGCATTGTGTGTGACCAGGGAAACAGGTGCGGATTGCGTGAGATAGCGGCGGACCTCGGGGTCGGCCGCATCGATCTGTACCCCATGCCCCGCTATTTACGGCTCGAGAACGCCAACCCCTTCATTATTCGCGACCTCACCAAATGCATCCTCTGCGGCAGGTGCATCCGTGCGGACCGGGAGCTCGTGGTGGTGGGAGCAATCGACTACCAGTTTCGAGGGTTCAACGCCCGCCCCGCCACACTGCATCAGGAGCCGCTGGAGAATTCCACATGCACCTTTTGCGGGACATGCGTGACACTTTGTCCCACAGGGGCCCTGCGCGCAAAGACCTCAGGCTATGCAGGTTCGCCTGAGAAATGGGCCCCTTCAGTATGCGGGTTCTGCGGGATGGGGTGCGCAGTCCGCCTGGGAAGCACAGGCGGACGCCTGGTGGAGGTGGAGCCTGCGGGCGGAGGGGAAACCGTAAACCGCTCCACGCTTTGCGTTCGGGGGCACTTTGAACAGGATTTTCTCGGCTCACCGGACAGGCTCCTGGCACCGGCACTCACCCGGAACGGAGAGAGTGTCAAGGTATCATGGAGTGAGGCGTTGGGAACGGCGGCGGAGGCAATTCGTTCCGTGTGTGCCGAGAGCGGCCCCCAGAGTGTAGCATTCCTCGGTTCCTCGAGCTGTACGGTGGAAGAGAGCTACCTGTTCCAGAAAATCGCAAGGGTCCTTGTCGGCACGAACAATATACTGCTGGACGCCTTTGACAATCCTTTGGCTGAACGGCTCACGGGTCTTGAGCCCTTTGAGATCAGTCTTATCGAGGAGTCCGAGGCCGTTCTCGTTATAGGGGCAGACCCAACCGAGACTCATCCCGTACTGGGTTATGCCCTTAAACGGGCCGCACGCTGGAAAGACGTGCCTCTGGTTGTAATCGATCCTGTACGAACGGACCTTGCGCCCTTTGCCCGGACATGGCTGAGCCCTGCTCCGTTCGGCGGCGAGAGCGAGGTCTTGGATGCACTTGCGGCCCTCATGATCAGAGGCGGTGAGCTCGATCCGGTGAAAGGGGAGGGCTTTGATGAGTTTAGGGAGGTGCTTTTAAGTATCGATCCGGAGGATGTCTGCCGGAGGAACGGCCTGGAGCCGGAGGACCTTCAGCAGGCTGCGAGGGCTCTTCAGGGGAAACGCATGGTGTTCGTAGCGGGTGAGCGTGTCCTTTCTCCGCCTTACGGCGAGCATTTCTTGCGTTCGCTCAGGAACCTGGCCCTTCTCACAGGAGGCCCGGCCGGAACGACCGAAGGCGGGTTTTTGATACCGGCTGTGGAGTGCAACCGCGTAGGCGCCCTGGATATGGGCGTTTCCAGGAGAATGCTCCCCGGACGCATGCCCCTTGAACAGGAATCCAACCGCCGTTACTGGGAGCGTGTGTGGGGCGGACGCATTTCACCGGACCCCGGCCTGTCTCCCTCCCGCCTGATCAGGGAAGCGGAAACCGGCAACCTCAAGGCCTTGTACATAATGGGGGAAAACCCGCTTCGAAGCTTCCCGCAGCCCGGCCGGGTGCGGGAAGCCCTCAGGAATCTGGACCTCCTCGTGGTTCAGGACATCCTGGACACCGAAACCGCGGCCCTGGCGCACGTGATACTGCCGGGCGCGGCATTCGCGGAAAAGCAAGGCGCCTTCACCAACACGGAGACAAGGGTCCAGACCTTTGAACCTGCAATCCCTCCGCCCGGCGAGGCCCGGCCGGACTGGCGAATCCTCTCGGATCTATTCGAGGGCCTGTCCGGCGCAGCCGGTTCGTACAATGAGATCAACGATATCCGCCGTGAGATTCGAGACCACGTGCCGGGGTACGGAAGCGTCTTTGTTAAAGGTAGCGAAAACACTCACCCCGGTTTCCGGGGGCCCCTGTCAGTGGGCGGAGAAGCGGCCCCATCCTATTACCCTCCCGAAAAGAGCGTCCATGCCCGGGACGATGCAGATTACCCTGTGCTGGCGGTGTTTGAGTCCCCACGGCGTCACATGGGGAGCGGGACCCGCACGTCGAGATCCGCATCCATCGACTTTTCCGGGATGCCCCTGGGACTGGAGGTAAGCCCGGAAGACGCCGGGTCTATCGGGGTTCAAAGCGGGGACCTGGTGCGGGTGGTCTCTGCATCGGGCTCGCTGGAGCGGAAAGTGGAGGTGAGCACTCGCATGCGATCTGGTGTAGTGCGGGTAGCAACCGGCGTTGACCATAACAATGCCATGGAGCTGCTTGCGATTCAGGGAGAAGGCGCCCAATCCAAGGCGTGCCGGGTGAGGCTGGAGAAGGTCTGACATCCGCAGAGGAGATTCGGAGGAGGTTCGGAGGCATGGAGAGACAACCGGTGGATATGACCAAGCTTACCGGGATACTGGAAAAACACTCCCGCGCCCGATGGGGCCTGATTCCCCTGCTTCAGGAGGTACAGGAGACCTACGGCTATGTCCCGCCGGAGACCATCAACCCCATCGCGGAGTCCCAGGGCCTTTTTCCCAGCGAGGTGGAAGGCGTGGTGACCTTCTACGCCGGCTTTTCCCTGGAACCAAAGGGCAAATATGTGGTTCGGGTATGCCGCGGTACTGCATGCCATGTAAGGGGAGGGCGGAGCATCCTGCGCCTGATGAAAAAGGAGCTGGGCCTCGAGGAGGGGGAGACCGATGAGGATTACCGCTTCACACTGGAGACCGTGGCGTGTCTGGGGGCCTGTTTCCTTGCACCGACCATGATGGTGAATCGAACGTATTACGGCAAGCTGGCCCCTTCGAAGGTTCGAACGATCCTGGCCGAGTACAACGGCCGGGCCGAGCAAAAGGGAGAGTGAACCGCATGGCAAGGCTCATGTCCATCGGAGACCTGGAGTGGTATCGGAGCGAAATCCTCGCGAAGGAGGAGCGCGGCCGGACCCGTGTGAACATATGTATGACGGGGTGCCGGGCTTACGGGGCCTCTGATGTCCGGGACGCCCTGGCGGAAGAAATCCGCTCCCAGGGGCTCTCCCGGGAGGTGGAGATCCGTTCCACCGGATGTCACGGTTTTTGTGCCAAGGCGCCGGTCCTTTCCATCGACCCCCTGGGAATCCAGTACCAGGAGGTCTCACCTGATGACGCCCCGGAGATAGTCAGACAAACCATTAAGGAAAAGCGGTTCATTGACAGGCTGTCATACCGGGATCAGCGAACGGATTCGGTCATTCCTTACCGGAACGACATCCCCTTTTACAAGGCCCAGGTCCGGCGGGTCCTGGCCAACTGCGGGCGGATCGACCCGACCAGGATCGACCACTACCTGGCCGCAGGCGGCTACCAGGCCGTGGTTCGGGCCCTGTCGAAAATGACGCCCGAGCAGGTCATCGATGAGATAAGCGAGGCCGGGCTCAGGGGACGGGGCGGGGCCGGGTTCCCCACGGGCCTCAAGTGGTCGTTCGCAAGAAAGGCCCCTGGACGCCCCAAGTACATCATCTGCAATGCCGACGAAGGCGACCCCGGGGCATTCATGGACCGGGCCGTGCTTGAAGGCGACCCGCACGCAGTGCTCGAAGGCATGCTCATAGGCGCCTATGCAATGGGGGCTGAAGAGGGCTACATCTACGTCCGTGAGGAATACCCCATCGCCGTTGAGCATCTGACCCTGGCAATTGAGCAGATGCAGGAGCTGGGGCTGCTGGGTGAAAACATCCTGGGCACCGGGTTTGACTTCCACCTGTCCCTCAAGATGGGGGCGGGCGCTTTCGTCTGCGGGGAGGAGACCGCTCTTATGGCGTCCATCGAGGGCAAAAGGGGAATGCCGTCACCCCGCCCTCCGTTTCCGGCCCAGGCCGGGCTCGATGGAAAACCCACCAATATCAACAACGTAGAAACATGGGCCAATGTCCCGCTCATCATCAAGAACGGGCCTGCATGGTACACGGAGGTGGGCACTGAAAAGAGCAAGGGGACCAAGATTTTTTCGCTGGCGGGAAAAGTCAACCACACGGGGCTTGTGGAAGTACCGCTGGGCACCACCATCAAGGAGGTGGTCTTTGACATAGGGGGCGGCATCCCAAAGGGACGCGCTTTCAAGGCGGTACAGATGGGAGGCCCTTCCGGAGGGTGCGTCCCGGCCCAGTACCTGAACCTGGGCATCGATTACGACACGATCCAGAGGATCGGCGCCATCATGGGTTCCGGCGGCATGGTGGTCATGGACGAGAACAACTGCATGGTGGAGATAGCCCGGTTTTTCCTGAGCTTCACCCAGTCCGAATCCTGCGGCAAGTGTACTCCATGCAGGCTGGGGACGACGCAGCTCCTGGAGATCCTTACGAGGATCACCAGGGGTGAGGGCCGGATCGAGGACATCGACCTGATTCAGGATCTGGGCTCCACCATCACGGCCGCCTCTCTTTGCGGCCTCGGGCAGACTTGTGCAAAGCCCGCGCTTTCCACGATGAGATACTTCGGGAAGGAATACGAGGATCACATCCTGGAGCACCGCTGCGCCGGGGCAACCTGCGACGCAATGGTCATCAGCGCATGCCAGCATGCCTGTCCCGCCGGAATCGATGTGCCCAATTACGTGGCTGCGGTCGCAGCCGGGGACTATGAACGCGCTGTGGAGATCATACGGGAACGAAACCCGTTCCCTGCTGTATGCGGCCGCATCTGTATCCACCCCTGCGAGACCAAGTGCCGCCGGGGAGAGCTGGACGATCCCGTTGCCATACGTTCTTTAAAGCGCTTCGCATCCGACTGGGTCTTCACACACCCGGGATCCCCGCCTGAGCCGTTCCCGGTGAGATACAAAGAGCGGGTGGCTGTTGTGGGCGCCGGACCTGCAGGGCTCACCTGTGCGTACTTCCTGGCCGAATTGGGGTATGGGGCGACCGTGTTCGAGACCCAGCCGATTGCCGGCGGCATGCTGGGAATCGCCGTACCTGAATTCAGGCTTCCCAGGGACGTCATCCAGGCGGAGGTGGATTATATCGAGAGAAAGGGCGTAGAGATAAGGTATAACTCTCCCATTGATGCCAACCATACGGTTAACGACCTGATGGCAGAGGGGTTCAAGGCCGTGTTCATAGCTGCGGGCGCCCAGGCGAGCAAGCGCATCGGA
The DNA here is from genome assembly GCA_964512335.1 of uncultured Desulfobacterales bacterium. GTDB lineage: Bacteria > Desulfobacterota > DSM-4660 > Desulfatiglandales > HGW-15 > JAIPEI01. The sequence continues at coordinate 1,513 of CAZEIA010000029.1, read as the reverse complement.
GTTCCGGGAGAAGAGGAAGGGCTCGATGGTCTCCACTACGGTCTCCAGTTCCTGACGGACGTGCGCCTTGGCCGCGCCCCTGAAGCTTCAGGACGTGTCATGGTGATCGGCGGAGGAAACGTGGCCCTGGACGTGGCCCGTACTGCACTCCGGACAGGGGCGGACGAAGTCCAGCTCTTCTGCCTGGAGGCCAGGGATGAGATGCCGGCCTGGGAAAAGGATGTTGAAGAGGCCCAGGAAGAGGGCGTCTTGATCAATCCTTCATGGGGTCCCCGCAGAATACTTCGAGAAAACGGCCGGGTGGAAGGCGTGGAGTTCGAACGCTGCACCGCGGTGTTCGATGAAGAAGGCAGGTTTTCCCCCAAGTTCGACCATGACAACACCAGGAGCGTCAAAGGCGACCATGTGATCATCGCCATAGGCCAGGCCCCGGATGTCTCTTTTCTGGACCGGGACAGCCAGTTGGAGCGTGCCCTGTGGGGCACCCTCGAGGTGGAGGAGAACACACTCCGCACCAACATACCCGGAATATTTGCAGGCGGTGATTTCACCACAGGCCCCACCTATGTCATCCGGGCCATTGCTTCGGGGAGAAGGGCGGCCCTGGCCATCCATGGCTATCTGCGGGGTGAGAAAGGAAGGCTGCGTATTGTGGATGAGAAGTCCCCCCTGAAAGAGGACCTGGGACTAGCCCTGGAGCAGGAGACCGTTGAAGAGGTGCCCCGCGTGCCTGTCAGCATGGAGAACCCCGAGGACAGAGTCGTCGACTTTCGCGAGGTAGAGCAGGGTTTCACGGAAGACCAGGCACGGCAGGAGGCGGTGCGCTGCCTGCGGTGTGACCTGGAAAAGGAGAGGAGCGAGGAATGATTCGATCCATCACCCGACAGAAGCCTGAAGAAGAGCTCGACCGGCTGTTGGACGGCCTGACCAGGCTCTTTGTGATCGGTTGCGGCACCTGCGTGACCCTGACCCGTACCGGCGGCGTCGAGGAGGTGCGCGCCATGTCCGAGGCCCTGGCCGATCGGGGAAAGTTTATTACAGGCGAGACAGTACTTCCCGTGGCCTGCGACAATCTCACAGGCGAGGCCTTGAAAGAGCACGGCGCCCAAATTCAGCAGTCGGATGCGCTTCTCATTATGACCTGCGCATTCGGTGTTCAGACCATAGCCCGGCGGATCGGAAAGACCGTGGTCCCTGCCCTTGACACGCTGTTCGTAGGCAAGGAGTCCGGGGTGGGCAGGTTCGACGAGATCTGCACCCAGTGCGGGAGCTGCATCCTGGGAGAGACCGGCGGAATCTGCCCTGTGACTGCGTGCCACAAAGGCCTGCTCAACGGCCCGTGCGGGGGCACGAACGACGGAATGTGCGAGATCGGCGACGGCAGGGAATGCGCCTGGACACTGATCTACGAGAGGTTGAAGTCCCTGGGGCGTCTTGACGGGATGAGGCGTTTTCAAGGGCCCCGGAACAATCAGGCGGCTCCCATGCCTGGTATCTGGCGGGATGCTCCACC
>CAZEIA010000028.1:0-25255 GCA_964512335.1 uncultured Desulfobacterales bacterium | reverse complement strand
GCAATGGCATTGGGTGCGGCACCCACCAATAATAAGAACGGCATGCCAGCCACGGTCAGGGCCGAGAAGAGGATCACCTCGTTGGCAACTCCGAGGTACGGGCCGACCACCAGCGCCACCGGCAGTGAGATGGCAATGGCAGCAACATTCATAATGAAATTAGTCATTAGAAGTACAAAAAATGATATTCCCATCACAAAAACGAACCAATGGGCATTCTTAAAAAAGCCAAGCCAGTTGATGGCCATCCACTCAGCGGCCCCGGTCTGCCACAGGCAAAAACCGATGCTCATGGCGCCTGCAAACAAGAGGATGATATTCCATGGAATCAATTCCAGATCGTTCAGATCCAGGATCTTGAACAAAAAGAACATTACGGTTGCTACCAGCAGCACGGCCGCCTTGTTGAAAGGCTGAAGAGCGGGAATAAACGATTGCAAGGACAGGAAAAGGACGGTGCCCAGCACAATCAGGGCCGCACCCACTTCATTGCGGGTCACCTTGCCCATCTCGTCGTTCAATTGCTTGGCTTTTTCACGCAATCCGGGTATGCGGTCCTGCTCGGGCTTGAAGAATACCATGAAGAAGCCCCACAACAGAAATACCATTAGCCATCCTACGGGTGCCAAATAGTAGGTAATCTCGAAAAACGATACATCTTTGCCGGCGATCTCTGTATAAAATCCCAGGGCAACTATGCCTCGGGCCGCACCCAAAAGGGTGACGATGCTGCCGGCCCCGGCCACGAACGCCATGCCCATAAAGAGCCCCTTGCCGAAGCGGGTAGGCTTGGTGTCAGTGGTATAAAGAGAGTAGATGGCCAGCAGCAGCGGGTACATGGTAGCGGCTACCGCGGTATGGGCCATTATGTGGGTCAACAACGCGGTGACCACAAAACAGCCCAGATAGATACGGCTGGTGCGCTCGCCCACAATCATCAGCATTTTGTAGGCCAGGCGCTTGGTCAGTCCCACCTTGGTGAACACCATCCCGATGGTAAGAGACCCGAAAATGAAAAGGACCGACGGGTCCATGAAATCCTTGAAGGCCTCGCTCGCGGGACGGATAAAAAAAAGGGCCTGAATCACTCCTATCAGCAGGCCGGTGACGCCTATGGGTATTACCTCGAAGACCCAGAAAGTACCGGCCAGAAGAAAGAGGGCCAGTGCCCCTTTTGCCTGCTGCGACAACACAAAGCTCTTTCCGGCCGGGTCGACTGCATCGGGCCACGGCGGAGAGCAGTAGACCACCAGGAACAGGGTCACTCCAAGGCTGAAAAACAGCCAGCGTTTCCAGTCAAAAGCGATTTTGTTTGTCCCCTTAGTATCAGTCATAAAGCCTCCTCTATCTCACTGCCCTCTTTCAAGCCGGACACATGCAGGCTGAAAGCGGATTTTCTCGAAAGAATAAACTTGCCATCTCAATCCTTGCTTTTCTTCGTGCCCTTCGTGGTGAAGCTTCTTATTTTTTTATTCCACGTTCTGGACCTGTTCTCTAAGTTTTTCCAACTCCCCTTTGATCTCAACAGCGGCCCTTGAAATATGGGCGTCTGACGCCTTGGAACTGATGGTGTTGACCTCCCTGTTCATCTCCTGAATCAGGAAGTCAAGGCGCCGTCCCACCGGCTCCTTCGCCTCCAGATATTCCTCGAACCGGTCGAGGTGTGCCCTGGACCGAACGATCTCCTCTGTAATATCGCATCGATTCCCAAAATACGCCGCCTCCTGAGCGAGCCGGTTTTGGTCGATTTCGGTGTCCACGGAAACCGCTGCAATCCGGTCCCTGAGGCGGATTCGGTAATCTTCTAACACACTAGGAGCCCTGACATCAATCTCCTGAAGGAGGTCACGAATAAGGGCCAGCCTATGACGGAAATCACTCTCTATGGCCTGCCCCTCGTTGGTTCTCATCCGGTCCACGGCCTCAAGGGCCTGGGCAAGGGCCTCCTGGATCGGCGTTTCAAGGATTTCCACGTCCTGCTCCACAGGACGAAAGGCCACAACATCTTTGAATTGACAAAGGGTGTCGGCGCGAAACGACGGGTTCGCACCGAATTGCTCCTGGAGTTCCCGAAAAACGCGGACGTATGCCCTGGCCAGGGGCACGTTCAGTTCCAGGCTTACATCGGGCCGGTCGCCGTGCGTATCCATATTCACTGTGACATCGACCCGGCCCCTCCCTACAGCCGAGGCCACGGACGCACGTACGCCCTCTTCCAGGGACTGCAGCTGCGAGGGCAGCCGGATGGAGGCGTCCCGAAACCGGTGGTTCACGGTCTTGATCTCCACGGTTATGAGCGTATCTCCAACCTCTCGTTCGCCACGGCCGAACGCCGTCATACTCCTTATCATAATCTCTCCACTCCTCCTCCGAAAACTTAAAGCCCTTCAGACTCCAAGCGCAAACCCTCTCTGATCATTAAAATTCTGATTTTTTCTTATTTTCACTCTTCGTGCCTTCGTGTTCTTCGTGGTGCAAAAATCACCTGCACCCAGCAGTCAGCACTCCAAAGGCTCTGTCGGCAGCCCGCGGATCCGGGCCTTGTATCGATTCCGGAGTCTGTTAAAAAGTTCGACCACATAAGGGTCCGCATAGTCGGGATAGGTCCACGGCAGGGTTCGAAAGCTCTGTTTATGATAGACAAGAGTCAGATCCGCGAAAACACCGCGGCGCAGGTATATCCGGTGGGTGTAGTTCTTGCCGGTGGCCAGGACAAGTCGTTCAAGACAAATGTATCCCGGATCGACATTCACGATCCGCCGCCCGTTCCGCCTGAAGCGGTCTTCCAGGCGGTCGGTCTCCAGCTTCATCTCCACTAGCGCTTCAGGCCTCATGAGAGGCTCGAATGAAATAAACACCCGCACTAGGGGACCGCCCATCTCCCGCTCGTAGTAGCGTGTCCTGTCAAAAGGAAGGACCGGGCCCTTCCAGTCCGTCGACCCGTACAGGTCTTCCAGGGCCGACACCATGCGGTCAAGGGCCTCTTTCTCCGGCGAGATCAGGCTGGCGATCCGCTTTACGTCCTCTGGCTCGCTCCGGGTACTCATACTGCCCTCGTTCACCGGCAGGTCCGGCACTCAGGGGGCTGCTACTCAAGGCGGCTGTTCACGGCCTGCTTCAGTTCCTTCGCAGTGACCGTGGAGGTCCCCAGTTCTCCCACCACGATACCTGCGGCGAAATTGGAGACGATCGCGGCCGATTTAAAATCCATCCCGGCAGCGAGCGCCATGCACATTGTGCTGATCACCGTGTCTCCGGCTCCTGTCACATCAAAGACCTTTCGGGCGACCGTGGGTATGTGGCTGATCGCTCCTCCCTGTTCAAACAGGGTCATTCCGTCTTTCCCCTGAGTGATCAGTACGGAGCGGGCTTCCAGCTCTTCGAGCATGCGGCGGCCCGCTTGAAGCAGAACTTCTTCGTCCTCAATCTCCATACCGCAGTAAGCACCTGCCTCGTGGTGATTAGGGGTGATCACATGCACGCCCTTGTAGGAATCAAAGTTTCCGGTCTTGGGGTCTACGCCGATGATCGTGCCGGTCTCCCACACCAGCGCCCTGAGGCCCTTCATCATCGCATCGGAGATAACTCCCTTGCCATAGTCCGCCACGATGATCGCATCGATATCGTTTCGCACCTTTTTGATGAAGTCCAGGATGCGATGAATCGCTTCCGGCGCAATCCTTTTTCGGCTTTCCCGGTCGAATCGAACCACCTGTTGGTTGTGAGCCACGACGCGCGATTTGACGCTGGTAGGCCGATCCGCGACGGAGACAATCCCGTCGGACGAAAGCCCCATGCCCTCTATCCGCTCGACAATCTCCCGTCCCGAATGGTCCTCTCCTATGACCCCGCAGAGCACGGCACGACCTCCGAGAGAGGCAATGTTGTTCAGGACATTGGCGGCTCCGCCCAGCCGTTTTGTCTCCTGCTTGACCTCCACGACAGGCACCGGGGCCTCCGGTGAGATCCTGGAAACGTTCCCCCACACATACTTGTCCAGTATGATGTCGCCGATAACCAGGATCCGGACCTTTTTGAACCCGTCGATCCAGGCCTTGATGTCGCTTCGGCTGCACGAAATTTGGGGCTCTGCAATCATGACGACTCAATAGAGATTTCTCTTGTGTACTCGACCGGGGAAAGCTATCACCCTATCAGACGGATGTCCATACGTTTCGTTCCTGTGGTCCGTTCCTGTGTCAGTGGAAAAATCGGTTTTTTTCGTCGTGCTTTACGGCTTTGCAAAGGATTAAGGAGTTAAAATTTGACCTGGTTTTTCCTGGCCCTGACGGCCGCCCTGAGCACTGCGGCCGTTGACACCCTTTCCAAGAAATTCTTCAGCGATCTCAAGGCATTCGAGATGGGTCTGATTCGATTGACGTACGCCCTTCCCTTTCTTGTCGCAGGGTCGATTCTTTTTCCGCGGCCCGAGCTCGACAAGACATTCTGGAAGTGCCTTTCCATGGGCCTTCCCCTGGAGGTAATCGCCCTGCTGTGTCATATGAAGGCCATTAAAGTCTCTCCTCTTTCCCTGACCCTCCCCTTTCTGGCTTTTACCCCGGCCTTTGTGATATTCACCGGATATCTACTCCTGGACGAGGTCCTGACATTTCAAGGCATAACAGGTATCGGACTCGTGATCGTCGGGTCCTATGTCCTCAACCTGTCCCATGCACGAAAGCATTGGCTGGCTCCCATACTCGCGGTTTTCCGTGAGCAGGGATCCTGGCTGATGCTCCTCACAGGATTTATTTTCTCCTTAACCGCCACCCTGGGCAAGGTGGCCATCCTGCACTCCAGCCCGCCGTTTTTCGGAGTAACGTATTATTCCGGGGTATTTGTCCTTATGGCCCTTATCTCTCCCGCTGTTCCGGGTGTCCAAGTAAAAAACCTGGTAAAACGGCCCCTGCCGGGCTTGATAATCGGCACAACCACGGCTGTCGTGGTTTTCAGCCACACCTCGGCCATCTCCCTGGTCGAGGCGGCATACATGCTCTCCATCAAGAGGACAAGCCTGCTTTTCGGTGTAATTTTTGGAGCGCTGGTCTTCCAGGAGGTGCAAATCAGGGAAAGGCTTATGGGGGCGGCCATCATGTTGGCAGGCGTATTCATCATCGCCTTTTGGGGATGATTGACAATTCAAAGCCTCCTTACCTAAGATGCTTCCTGCAACGCTGTTCCGGGATTGGAAAAGCCGCTGAGCGTCAAACTGGACTGTTTTTTATGCACCCGAAACCGATCCTCAATTTCATAGGGATCCTGGTCCTGTTCCTGGGGCTTTCCATGACCTTGCCCCTGGGCGTATCCCTGGCTTATGGGGACGGAGCCTGCAGAGCACTGACGCTTTCCATGGTCATTGCGGCGGGTGCAGGAACCCTGTTGTTTTTTTCAACCCGAAATCGCGAAGATATTCAGCTCAGTCACCGGGACGGCGTGGCTGTCGTCACCCTGGGGTGGGTCACAGCCGGGCTGGTGGGGACCCTTCCCTATCTGTTCTCCGGCGCGATTCCGGGTTTTACGAACGCCTACTTCGAATCCATATCCGGATTTACCACCACCGGGGCCTCGATCCTTTCTAATATAGAAGGGCTTCCGAAGGGGATACTCCTGTGGCGCAGTCTCACCCAGTGGTTTGGGGGAATGGGGATCATCGTTCTCTCGGTGGCGATCCTGCCGCTCCTGGGCATCGGAGGCATGCAGCTCTACAAGGCCGAAGTGCCGAGCCCTGTAGTGGACAAGCTCAAACCCAGGATATCGGAGACCGCCAAAACTCTGTGGAAGGTCTACATCCTCATAACCGCCTTCGAGATCCTGCTGCTTATCGGGGGCGGCATGTCCCTGTTCGAAGCAGCCTGCCACGCCTTCTGCACCATGCCTACGGGTGGCTTTTCGCCTATGAACGCCAGTATCGCCCATTACAACAGCGCCTATGTGGACGGCGTCATCTTGGTCTTCATGCTCTTGGCCGGAATCAACTTCTCCCTGCACTACCGTTTAATTAAGGGAGAGGCCTCGGCCTTTGGAAAGGACACGGAGTTTCACGTCTTCATCGGACTCTTCGTGATCTTTACCCTCACTATAACCCTGGATCTTTATGGGAATGCCTATCAGGGCATTTCCGAGGCATTCCGCTATGGATCGTTCCAGGTGGGCTCAATCCTGACTACCACCGGTTTTGCCACAGCGGATTTCGACCGGTGGCCCGCATACTCCAGGCTGGTCCTGTTCCTCTGCATGTTCATAGGGGGCATGGCGGGGTCTACGGGAGGAGGAATCAAGGTCATGCGAATCATCCTGCTTGTAAAGCACGCCTACAGGGAAATCCTCCGTGTCATCCACCCCCATGCCGTGATCTCGGTAAAACTCGGCAAAAGACCGGTGTCGAACGAAGTCCTGAACAGCGTCTGGGGCTTCTTACTCCTATTCGTGGGGCTCTTTATCTGCGCCTCCCTGATCATGTCCTCCATGGGCCTGGACATGATCACCGCCGTTTCATCGGTTGCCGCATCCATAGGCAACATCGGTCCTGGCCTTGGAAGCGTCGGCCCCACCCTCAATTACCTCGGCATCCCCGAGGCAGGCAAGTGGATCCTGATCTTCTGCATGCTTCTGGGGCGCCTGGAGATCTACACTGTTATCGTGCTTCTCGCTCCCGAGTACTGGCGAAGGTAACAAATCACGCCCTCGTCACCCAGCCCTACAGAGACAGAACGCCCTATATTCGAACAACAACCCTATCCCGAGACCCAGAGGGCCGCGTTCTTGATTTCCCTGAACAGGGCCATGGTCACGGAGCCCATAACCAACTTATCCATGAGGCTCTTCTCCTTGTCGGCCCTGGCCACTACCACTGCAGCATATCCGCCCTCCTCCGCCTCGCGGACAATGGCCTTTGACGGATTGAACGCCTCAACGGCCGAGGCGGTGATCCGGACGTTGGGAACGCGGCATTTGGTAAGAATTTCCTTGCTCTTTGCTATAATTACATCAGGAGGTTCCTCGAGGGCGCGACTCTTGACTACGAAGATTTTGACAGAATGAGGCTGCTCGCTCCCAAGAATCAGGCCCGTGTGCTCTGCCGCACGATAGGAGGCGTCTGAACCATCCATACAGAGCAGGACGCCTTTGCGCTCCGGATTGGGCCGGCGGCAGATCCAGACGGGGCAATTGCGACGAGACTCGATGAGTTCCTTGCTGACGCTTCCATCAAACGCCTCCTCAAACCAGTTGAGTCCGCGCTTTCCCAGGACAATGGCATCGTAGAGCCCGCGCTCTCCTTCCTCCAATATGTCCTTGACCTTGCCGAACTGCCTCATCTGAAGCCGGACAAGCACTTTATCGTCAGAGAAGCCCAGCTTTACAATCTCACTCCTGGCTTCCTCGAGGGCCTCGCTTGCCTTTGCGGCCCCCTTGCGGACCGCATCCTCCTGTTTTTGGATCTTCCCCGGCCTGCCCTCATCGTCCCAGAGTTCCGCCGGGCGGGGCATGGTGTAGAAGAGAGTGAGCTTCACCACATCTTTGTTCGAAAAAAAGCCTGCAAGAAACCGCGCCCCCTGTAGGGAACTCTTTTGCTCGCTGACGGTCAACAAGAGATGTTTTTCCATTCTTTTTTCCTCCAATGCTGCGTTATCGATCAAAACAGAGCCCGGATATCCTCCCGTCGGCCTCAGTTGGGCCTGCATCCTTTTGTCTTTAAGGTTTCTGATAAGGTAAACGGATCCATGCCCGATTTGCAACGGTAAAACTCATTCCCCCAAGCCATCCCTCACCTTCCGGACCCACCTCTTCGTTCTTGACGCCTTTATGCCCGGAATGTATTGTCTACAGGACTCGAAAGGCCGATGCCCGGCCGGCTGCGGAGCAAGCGCCCGAACACCTGCAATTCGATCAAACGGAGAGGGCCATGATTTACACTGTCACCCTGAACCCGGCCCTGGACCGGGCCGTCACAGTAGAACGCCTGCTTGAAGACGACACCACGCGGGTGATCTCGGAAAAGCACTACGCCGCGGGAAAAGGCATAGATGTCTCCAGGGTGATCACCGAACTGCAAGGCAGCAACGTGGCCCTTGGACTCGTGGGAGGATATGACGGTCTTCAGGTTGAAGGCCTGCTCATCAATGCCGGGGTCACGATCAGCTTCACTCGAATCTCCGGGGAGACCAGAACAAACATCCTGCTCAAGGACAAAGCGGGCAACCGACAGTACGTTATCAGTGCCGCCGGGCCGGAAATCGCCGCCGTTGAGATCGCCGAGCTGTATCAAGGCATCCTTGCAATCCAGGACATGGACTATCTGGTGATGAGCGGAAGTCTTCCCCGCGGCGTTTCCCCCAACATCTACGGTCAACTCATCGTCGCAGCCCACAGTAAAAACGCCTTCACCCTTCTGGACGCAGACGGCAGGGCTATGCAGGAGTCCGTCAGGTTCCATCCAACATGCGTCAAGCCCAACATCCACGAACTGAGCCGGCTGGTGGGCCGCACACTTGAAAAGGAACTCGACATACTGTCTGCATGCAACGAAGTTCACGACAGAGGCGTCCCTTATGTCCTCGCCTCCAGAGGAAAGGAAGGCCTGATTCTTTCCACGCGTGACCTTCGGCTCAAGGCCAGGGCCCCGGTGGTTGAAGTGGAGAGCACGGTGGGTGCCGGCGACTCCGCAGTTGCCGGGTTTGTGCTTGCCCACTCCCGTGGGCGGCCCCTGGAAGAGTGCCTGCGACTATCAGCCGCAGCGGGCGCGGCAACCGCTATGACGCCCGGGACCGAACTGTGTCACCTTGAGACCGTTTTGGAGATTCTTCCTCAAGTGCAGGTCGAGGAGATCTGAAATCCGAGCAGGAGATCTCTCGCATTGGGCATCAAGCTCTTTGCCCCCCAAGGGAGGACTGTTTTTAGTGCTGTCTGTTTTATTTGTCCCGAAAAACGGCAAAGTGTGCAAGAATAATGAAGACTGAATTAAAAGCTTTTCTTGGCGTCTTAGTGGGAGACAAAAGGAGAACGGCCATGTTCAATTACAAGAACGTAAAGCCTCAAATGGAAGGCTTGGGTTTCAAAAACCTGGGCACCATCTATTGGAATCCATCCACGCCCCATCTTTACGAACTGATCGTCCGGCGGCGCGAGGGACTCGTGGCCCACCTCGGACCCATTGTTGTCCGCACCGGTCATCACGTTGGACGGTCTCCCCTTGACCGGTTCTTTGTCAAAGAGCCCTCCAGCCGGGACAAGATCTGGTGGGGTGATGTAAACCGCGGTATCGATGAACAGCATTTCACGAACCTCTTTTACCGTCTCACAGCCTACCTCCAGAACAAGGATGTGTTTATACAGGACTGCTATGTAGGAGCGGAACCATCACTCAGGATCCCCATTCGTGTGGTGACGGAAACCGCCTGGCAAAGCCTTTTTTCCCGAAACCTGTTCATCCAGATCCCGGACAAGGAGGATGCCGATCGGCACGCCCCTGAATTCACTGTAATCAGCATGCCCCGCTTCAATGCCATACCCGAACTGGACGGGCTTCACTCCGATGCGTTCATCCTGATACACCTGGGTCGAAAGCTGGTCCTTATCGGAGGTACGAGCTACGCCGGAGAGATCAAGAAATCCGTGTTCACAATGCTCAACTACTTCTATCCTCAAGAGTCCGTCCTCCCCATGCACTGTTCTGCAAACATGAACAAGAAAGGGGATTCCGCCGTATTTTTCGGTCTCTCAGGAACAGGCAAGACCTCGCTCTCGGCCGACCCGGACCGCATACTCATCGGCGACGATGAGCACGGCTGGGGCGACGAGGGCATTTTCAACTTCGAAGGAGGTTGCTACGCCAAGGTGATCCGCCTCTCACGCGAAGAAGAGCCCGAGATCTTCGAAACGACGCGCCGCTTCGGTACGATTCTAGAGAACGTGGGTATCGATCAGAACTCCAGGCGTCTGGACCTGGACGACGACTCCCTCACGGAAAATACCCGTGCCGCCTATCCGATCAGCCACATTCCCAGTGCCTTCCGGGGCGGGGTGTGCGGCCATCCCACGAACATAATCATGCTCACCTGCGACGCCTTCGGGGTCATGCCGCCGGTTGCCGGACTCAGCGTGGAGCAGGCTGTGTATCATTTTCTCAGTGGATACACCGCAAAGGTGGCCGGTACTGAAATAGGGATCAAGGAGCCCCAAGCCACCTTCAGCGCATGCTTCGGGGCTCCGTTCATGGCCCTTCCTCCCGTGGTTTACGCCGAGTTGCTCATGGACAAAATCCGGAGGCACAATGCACGGTGCTGGCTCGTTAACACGGGCTGGGCAGGCAAGCCTTATGGAGAGGGAGAACGAATTTCCATCAAATACTCCCGTGCAATTGTTAAGGCCATCCTGAGCGGCGCTCTGGACAATGCCGAGTATGAGACCGACCCGGTTTTCAGACTCAGCATACCTAAGTTCGTTGAAGATGTGCCGCAGGACATCCTAAACCCCAGAAACGCATCCATTGACACCGCAGCCTATGACAAGCGGGCGGAAAAGCTGGCTGACGATTTCCGATCAAATTTCAAGGCGTTTGAGAGCGAAGTGCCGGATGAGGTGCGAGAGGTCGCTTTGTAAATGCGTATTACTCAGACCTTAACGGTTCAGGAGAGCAATACATCAATAGGCTTTCAAGGATGTCGAAGACAAAGAGCATGCCGGCCGGCAATACCTCCTTAAAAGAGCGCTTGCTCGGGTACTACGCGACACGCATATACCTGCCCTTTTCTCATTTGTCGCAAATCTGGCAACGTGTTAAATATGGCCTGAGAAGGAAGCAAGACAGGTTTTCGAAGCCGGGTCGTCTGCCCACGGTTTCCTGGAGGAAGTACGTGGAGAAACGCATTTCTCCTCGACTCCTGGAGCATGAAAAAGCTAACGGTAACGTGCGGATAAGTGAACTGGGGATTCTTGCCGCCGTTGCCGCGGACTGTCCGGCCAACACCAGCCTCTTCGAGATCGGCACGTTCGACGGGCGCACGACAATCAACCTGGCGTTGAATTCACCCCCGGGGTGTACCGTATACACCCTTGATATCCCTCCGGACCAGAACACTAAGTTCGAACTGGCGGAGGGGGAGCGCCACATGGTCGACAAGAAGAGGCCCGGCGCGAGATATGAAAAATATCGCAGCTTCTATCCGGCGGCCGTCTCCAGAATTCACCAACTCCTCGGTGATTCGGCCGCATTTGACTACACCCCATACCGGGATTCCTGTTCACTGGTCTTTGTAGACGGCTCCCACGCCTATGAATATGCCGTCTCCGATACCCGGGTCGCCATGACATTGGTCCGCCCGGGCGGGAGGGTCCTTTGGCACGATTACGGAATCTGGGCGGGGGTTACAAAGGCTTTGGACGAATTCGAAGAGCAGGAACAACCCGGCCTGCAAAACATCCGCGGAACCAGTCTTGTCTGCTGGAAAAAACCGGTCGCGAACTCCTGATCACTCACCCGCATTTACATTTGACGCAGGTGACCGATGGCCGGTCGTAGACCGTTCTGCGTCCTGTTGAACACCTTCGCAAGGATGGCCGACAGTTTGAAAGGCTTCTGTATAAACCCGTTGCACCTTTTCAAATGGCACCGTTGATTGAATCGCACCCCGTCCAGTTTCCATCTCTTCGGTTACTGCATGAGACGGAAGAGCAGTCCACGGAGATGATCGATATATCGGCAATAACCATTTGGGTTGTGCACGATTATGCAATCATAGAAGGTGACAAGTAAAGAGCACCCCGGTCAGATCCATTAAGGACCCATTAAGGACCTTGAAACGGTGTCCGTGGACGCGTACAATCCAGGAATCGATGATCATGCAAAAAGAGGTTATGCATGGCAAGCGTAGGTCAAGCAGATAAAATTCTGAAATCCATTTCTTCCTCTGCACCTCCGCCTCTCTGCGCGAGAAAAGGACTTTTCGGAGAACTCATATGTCTGAAATTACCCGCGTGGCCATCCTATTCGGGGGCAAGTCCGCAGAACACGAAATTTCCCTGCAGTCCGCCAAAAACGTAATCGAGGCGATGGATCGGAGTTTGTATGAAATCATCCCCATAGCTATTGACAAGCAGGGAAGGTGGTTCCTGTGTGACCTTGACGACTACCTGTCACATCCCGATGATCCCAAAATGATCCGCTTGAAGTGCCCGGGGGGCCGGCGTCTGGCCCTGGTCCCCGGTGAACCGGAACACCCCCTGGTCCGCATCCCGGGAGGCGAATCCATCGGCCCCCTGGATGTGGTATTTCCGGTCCTTCACGGCCCCATGGGCGAGGACGGCACGGTCCAGGGTCTCCTCAAGACCGCTGACATGGCCTTTGTGGGCGCGGGTGTATTGGGCTCTTCAGTGGGAATGGACAAGACTGCGATGAAGAGTCTTCTCATGGATGCAGGCATACCAGTGGCTCGATACTTCGCCGTAACATGGCACGAGAAGGGACTCTTGAGTTTCGACCGGGCGGCATCTGATCTCGGCCTGCCCTTGTTCGTAAAGCCCGCCAACTTGGGTTCATCGGTGGGCGTGAGTAAGGTGCTCGACAGAGATTCGTTCGAGCAAGCGGTGAGGGATGCGTTTCGCTTCGACACTCGAATTCTTATTGAAGAGTTTATTCAGGGACGTGAAATCGAGTGCTCGGTCCTCGGAAACCAAGGCCCCTCGGCTTCACTGCCCGGCGAGATCCTTCCGCACCACGAGTTCTATTCTTACGAGGCCAAATATTTGGACGAAAACGGGGCCGGCCTGATAATACCGGCTGAACTCCCGCTCGAGACCACTGAGCGGATTCGAGAGCTTTCAATCAAGTCCTTCAAGGCCCTCATGTGTGAAGGCATGGCGCGGGTGGACTGTTTCCTGCGAGAGAACGGCGAGGTGATAATTAACGAGATCAATACTATACCCGGGTTTACCCGTATCAGCATGTATCCTAAGCTCTGGGAGGCTACCGGCATTCCCTACCCGGAGCTGATTCACCGGTTGATTCGGCTCGGCATAGAAAGGCACGAGCGCGAAAAGGCCCTGGAAACGAGCTATTCGTTCACGGACTTTTGATCACTCGCCAAGACGCTATGATAAAAAATTGAACTGACGGGGTTTCTCGGCGCCTTGGCGAGAAACAACTGTTTTGTTGACTTTAAAATCTCTGCAGCTTTGCAGTACAGTTTTTTATTTCATATGAGGTGTGGTCATGCCCCACTGGGGAAAAATGCGTTTCAAACCCATCCGCGTCTTAGCATTCCTCCTGGCCTTTTCCCTTTCTTTATTCTCGAGTTGGACATGGGCCGCCCAGGCAACAGAATCGAAACCCTCAGTTCAAGACCTCGAATCACTCGTTCAAACGATTGAAGACCCGGACAAGAGAGAGGTCCTTCTGGATCAACTGCGATCCCTGCTGGAGGCGCATAAGCCCCGGGAAAAAGCTGTTATCGCGCCCGTCAAATCCGAACCCGAGACCCGTGGCGCTCAACTCTCCGAGTTACTGTTTGCCCGATTCCAAGGGACCCTTGAGCGAATCATCTCCTCGGCGCGGGAAACAGGGGCCGTGCTCTCTGAAACGCCCGAAGCCATTCGGAAAGGACGTGAACACCTGCGTTCGGCTGGTAACAGGAATGCCGCCCTTCGCCTTTCGGCGGTGGCGCTGGGGGCCTTTATCATATCCCTGATAGTGACGCTTCTAATTCGAAAGCGTATGCCCGGGCCGCCCGGTTCCGATTCCCGCTGGTCACGCCGTGCAGCCGCATCCGGAGCCGCAGGCATCCTGCGCATTCTTCCTTCGGGTCTTGCACTCCTGGCCCTGTTCCTGCTCTTCCGAATGGTGCCGTCCCCGGCCATGGGCCGGGCCCTGGTCTTTCAGCTCTTCATTGTTCTCTTCGGCTACCGCGCGGTTATGGAAACGGTTCGAGCCCTGCTCTCTCCCGACGAACCCGGCCTCAGGATCTTCGGAATAGAGGACGAGAGCGCCTACTATTACTGGGTATGGTTGAGACGATTCGCAAATTACACCGCCTTCTATTTTCTCATCGTGGGGATGCTCGCACTGAGCGGTTTTCCCGACACCCCGCTCATGTTCGTACGGAACCTGCTGCTCCTCGTTTTTCCATGCATGATCACCGCCTTTGTGCTTCAAATCGCCGGAGACCTTCGAAAGAAGAAGAGGAGCATCCTCAGAGGGGAGACTGCCGCCACACACGCACATGGAAAATGGACCGGTGCCGCAGTAAAAGCCATTCCAATGCTTGCCATCTTATATGCCTGGGCCTTTTTTCTCGTCCTGATCGTGAGCCAGGAAGAAGGATTCGGTTTCGTATGGTCTGCAACTCTGGGGACTGCTGTGACCATTCCGATCCTGATTGCGGCCCTCCGCCTGCTTGACTGGCTTTTCGACAAGCTCTTTACAGTACACGAACGTATCAAGGCCCAGATACCGGGGATAGAAGAACGGACGGACCGGTACCTCGTCATCGTCCGGAAGGTGTCAGCGTCGGTCCTGGTTCTCATAGCTGCAGGCGTGGTGGGCGAATTCTGGGGGGTCCCGGTGGGGGCCTTTGTGGTCTCCAGGATAGGATCCGTGATCCTGGCCCGGACAATAGCCATCGGCATCACCCTGGCCGTGGTGATGACCCTCCTCCAACTGGGTCGAATCCTTTCCATCTACCTTCTTAGGGAAAAACGCGGCCGTATGGTCAGCCAGAAAACCAAGACCCTGGTCCCCATGATCCGGACTGCTTACAACGTGGGGACGGTTTTTGTAGGCGTCATTGTCATCCTGGGCAGTCTCGGAGTCGATACCACCCCGATATTGGCAGGGGCCGGGATAGTCGGCCTGGCCGTAGGGTTCGGCTCGCAGACCCTGGTCAAGGACGTTATCAACGGGCTCTTTATCCTGTTCGAGGAGAGTATCCGGGTGGGGGACTGGGCACAGCTTGGGAATAACAATGGAGAGGTCGAGTCTGTGGGACTCCGCACCGTCAGGCTCAGAGACCTCAGCGGCAATGTGCATGTGATCCCGAACAGCTCCATAGATTCCATCACCAATTTCAGCAAGGAGTTCTCGCGGAGCGTCATGGATATAGGAGTAGCCTACCGTGAAGACATTGACGAGGTAATGGATGTTCTCAAGGAAGTGGGGGAAGAACTTTACAACGACCCGGATTTCCAGGACAGCATTCTCAGCCCTCTGGAGGTCTTCGGTCTGGACAGGTTCGAGGACTCGGCTGTCATAATAAAAATCCGGTTTGTCACAAAACCCCTCAAACAGTGGGGCGTCAGGCGGGAATTCTACCGCAGGATGAAACGTGTGTTCGACGAACGCGGCATCGAGATCCCTTTTCCACACCGCACAGTCTACATGGGAGAGCCTAAGGAGGGACCGGCGCCACCGGTGCATGTCCGTGTGGATGGACAGGCTCGCGAAGTGGGGGTCCTGGAGGAATCAAATGTCCCGCCGTCCACCGCTCGGGACGATGACTCGAACAGGGGTTGACTGCCGGACCAGCAATGGGGGCCTTTTCGCCTGCAGTGTAAAACCCCACGCGCCCGAAGTCTTCCGCCTCACCCAGATCCGGCAACGTAACAGACCCCATTTCGTAAATCTTTCGATAAGGCGATACTTCATCGATCCGCACCCTCGCATCCGCAACAAGCACACTGGGGGCCATGCGGGGAAGGGCCTTCAGAAGCGGGCGGTTTTCACGGTCGTAAAACACATCAGATGCAAGAATGAGCTCCGGGGTGCATCCAGCTTCCGCAAGTGAACGACACGTTGTTACATCCACCCCGTTGAGCCGTGCGTTGGCGCACACGGCTGTGAGGGCGTCCTCATCCGTATCGCAGGCAGTAACTTCCTTTGCCCCGGCCAGGGCCGCGGCAATGGCCGCCACTCCGGATCCCGCTCCCACATCCAATACTCTCCGGCCGTGGCAAACGCCCGGATTCTCGAGAATATAAGCAGCCAGGGCGTGGCCTGCAGCCCAGCAGAACGCCCAGTACGGCGTGCATCCCAGGATGGACTGAACTTCATCGGGCGTGAAGGGCCGGTCCAGATTCTCCGGAGAAATCAGGTGGAGCCTTATGGCGGGACACAGTTCAAGGGCGTGCACTTCGGCGCGGGCGTCGGGCAGTGTCTTTTGAAGGAGGCGGGTCAGAAGCTCCATACAGCGCTACCCCGAGATCGTGAAAACTCTATTGTCTCTCACAGAGACGTTAAGGTGCCCTTTTCCCTCATATCCCCCGTCTCCATGAAGCGCCCGTGAAAGGCAAAGGCCTCCTTCAGGCAGTGGGGCTCGTGCCCACCGCACTCCCGCACCGCCCTCTGATAGTAGTCCCGGAGTAGATCCCGGTAGTCGGGATGGGCGCATTTCTTGATGATCTCCTCTGCAACCCGTCTCGGCTCGAGGGGCCGGGTGTCCACCAGGCCGTACTCGGTGACCACTATATCCACCGAATGCTCGGAGTGGTCCACGTGGCTCACCATTGGCACAATGGAGGAGATCTTTCCGCCCTTGGCGGTTGACGGCGTCACGATAAAGGATACGGCCCCGTTTCGTTCGAAGTCGCCGGACCCCCCGATGCCATTGACGAGCTGTGATCCCATGAGATGGGTGGAGTTCACATGACCGTAGATGTCCACCTCGACAGCTGTATTGATGGACAGAACGCCCAGCCGCCGAATCACTTCGGGCGAGTTGGAGATCTCAACGGGACGAAGGACAACCTTCTCACGGTACCTGTAAAGCTCTTTGTAGAAGCGGTTCCTGGCCCGCTCGGACAGGGTCATGGCGCTTCCCGATGCGGCCTTGACTTTACCCATGTCAATGAGGTCCAGGACGGCATCCTGAAGAACCTCTGAATAGATGTCGAGGTCGTGGTAGAAGTCGTTGTCCATAAATCCGGTAAGCACGGCGTTTGCCACCCCGCCGACACCTGACTGCCACGGCAGACCCGGACAAAGACGATCACGCTCGACTTCATGGCGAACGAAATCCAGGACCAGTTCTGCAATGCGCCTTGATGTCTCATCCGGCTCAGGGAAGACGGCGCAGGGTTCCTGCTCGTTGTGGGAAACAATGGCCACAACCCTGTTCGGGTCCATTTCGATAAAGGGCTTACCTATACGGTCCGCCGCTCTGTATATCGGAATGGGCATTCGATAGGGCGGGTCTTCGGGGATAAAGATGTCATGGATACCCTCGAGCTCAGGCGGTTCTGCATTGCACATCTCGATAATAATCTTTTCGGCCATTTTTACATACGTAGGAGTGTTGCCCACAGACATGGAAGGCACCAGATGTCCCTTCTCGGTGATTGCCACGGCTTCCACCACGGCCACGTGCACAGGGCCCCATTCTCCGGACCTGACCTGGGCTGAGAGCCGGGAGAGATGATCATCCTTGAAAGCTATCTCACCACGGTTGATCCGCTCCCGCATGATCCGGTCACTCATGTAAGGCCGTCTCCACGCAACTACACCCGCCTCGGCCAGAACTCCATCGACGCAATCACCTGTGGACGCTCCTGCGTAGAGGTTGATTTTAAAACGCTCCCCTGCCCGGGCCCTTTCTGCCAGTTGCCTGGGAATCAGCATCGGATACCCGGCCGTAAAACCTGAAATAAACAGATTGGTCCCGTCCTGAATATGAAAAGCCGCTTCCGCCGGATCAGCCATTTTCTCTCGGAGCGGTTCGTAGCGAATACGGTGCTTCTTCATGATCCGACCCTCGCCGACTCATTACATGTGAGATCCACGAACTTCCGCCTGCGATTCAATAATCCCACTGCCACCTCACCTCCACTCCCCCTGTTGCATCAGCTCCGACTTCGGTCTGCACAGTAATTCGAGGGGTGACCTCGTACTCTACAGACACCTTTCCCTCATCGGCTCCAAGGCCTTTTTCCACAACTACATAGGCATCCTCGCCCACATACTTGCCCACACTCAGGGCGGTGGATCCGTCCGGATCGTCCGACTGCACCAATTCCATCTGGTCCAACCCGACCGCTCTCTGGGCCCGGTCCACAAAACCGAACGTCTTCCCTCCTGCCAGGGAGTCCATGGCGCGCGCCAGCGTTAAGGCCTGCATAGGCGTGATGGTATTAAGGCTGCGGCCGAAAAGCAGCCGGGCCATTACCTCATCCTGGGGCATGGGAGGGTCTGAAGAAATCTCGACACGAAGTGTGGAAGGTCTTCCGGAAAGAATGACCCTACCGGTCATGTCGGTCTTTCGTAGCTCGGCGGTTACATCCATAATGGGTTCGGGTGGATATGACCCGTCCAGAAATACATTGCCCGAGGCCAGGGAAAACCTCTCCCCAAAAAAAGCGTAGTGGCCTCTGACAATGGTCAGCTCACCCCTGATCACCGGGCTTACCGCGGTTCCGCCCACGTGAAGAGCTCCTTTCCATTCCGAATCCAACCCGCGTCCCCGGATATATGTACGGCCCGGGATGTCTATGTCAAGATTCAAATCGAGCTCGAATTGGCTTGAAGATTCACGCGCAGCCTCGCCAACCCTCGCCTCTCCTTCCGGCTCCGGCTCTCCGGCGGAAGGTCCGTTGACTTCCACAACATCCAGTTCCTGAATTCTCGGGGGCAGGCGATCCGGTATTCGCACCTCGGACGATGTAACTCGAACATTTCCCGAGAGGTCTGCCTTACGGGTCGTACCTGAAATCTCAAGCTCCCCTGAGGTCACCGCCCTGAGGTCGTCCAACCTGACAAGGCGGAAGGCATCCATCGTGAGACTGCCCTCGAACGGGAACCCGGCCCCTGCGAGGAGTCGAAGACGTCCTTCGACATCAATTTCGCCTCCGCTTCCGTCCACGGCCCGGCCGTGCTCCAGGATCAAGTCCTCTCCGCTAACGCGGATATGGGCATCGACCTCCCTGAACACGCTACCGCTTTGAAGTATTTCGCACGTCCCGTTGCGGACACGGACGTCACCCTGCAACATGGGTGAGGCCGGGCTCCCGGACAAAGACACATCCGCCTTGAGACGCCCCGAAACACGCATGCCGTCCATGGAGAACCAGACGGGGAGGGGCGAGAGGTCCATATCCGCAGCAACATGGCCCTCAATGCCCCCCTTTCCGGAGAAATCCACGGACATGGGGAAAAGGCTCACATTCAACGGCGCCGCCAGAAAGGCCTCCATAGGGAGGGACTCCCCTTCAGCCAATCTCAGACTCACCTCCATTCGACCGTCTCCAATGGATACGGAGGAGGAGACGCTGAACCGGGGCATGTGCCTAAAGGCAGGATCAATGAGCCGTAAACCTTCCGCCGCCAGTTCAGCCTCGACTCTGGGATCCCGGACGGTGCCGGAAAGCCGGATGCTCCCTCCGCCAAACCCTTCCATTTCCGGTACACCCGCCAAGGCCAAAAGAGCAAGGGGGATTTCCTCGAAACCCAGTGCCAGGTCGATTCGCTCGGCCACTCCGCCTTGGATCTCCAGGCGTCCGGAGTCCGAGTGTAATACGATGGGCGTCGTCTCCACTCCATTCTCCGGCAAGAGACGTATCTCCGCCGGTCTTGCGAGCGTAAGCCCATGGGAACCAAACTCAACTTTCAGGGAATCGAGATCCAGGAAAAATTCATCGTCGAGCCAGCGGATCCGGCCTTCTGAAGCTGCGCTAAAAGGCTCTTTCAGGACGCCGGATCCATCCATTTGGACGACTATCGCTCCAATACCGCCCACCGCTTCTATCGCGATATTTTCCACAACAGCATTCCCATGACGAAGGTCTTTAACGCCGACAGCAACTTCCCCGGCAGGTTTTCCCAAAACATCCCGAACATCGCTCCTGAGATCGACGCTGCGGGCGCGCCCACCGAATAAGCTCAGATCATCCAAACTGAGTTCCAGCCCCATGTTCTGGACGTCACCTTCCCTTGAGAGACGAACCAGAAAACCCGCACGACCCTCCAGTTCCCTGTCCAGCAGGGCCGCGACCGGGACAAGTTTCTCAAGGGACCCTTTCAGATCACCCTCTACCGTCCTGGACGGGATATGTAGGGCCAATGCGCCTGAAACGCGGGCGCCCTCTCCTTTGATCCACATGTCGTTCAGCCTGAGAAACGGCATTTCTGCATCCACGTCAGCCCCGGCCGCCAGCTCCATGTCTTTATAAACAATCTCCGCGTTCATACGGCCTTCGGGCATCGGCCAAATGCGGCGGGCATGGAGCGTTGCCTTCATATGCTCGACTGAGACCGAATCCAAATCTAGGTCCTGAATCGTCACTTCGACATCGGCGTCGGGATCCCGAAAGCCGCCTCCAATTCCAGCCTTCACTGTGACCATGCCGCCGACAGGACGTCCCGCTATGGAGGTGAACACACTTGCATCCGGGATCGTCCCCAGAATCGATACGCCGCCGGTCTCCTGCACGAGGTCTGCATTGCCGTTCAAGGTAAACTCAAAGCTCGGAAAAGCGACCCTGAAATCAGCGATGCGGAGCATGCGCCCGTCATTGATTGCCACAGAACCCTTGAAATCTCCCCCCCCTTCCACAAGCGGGTCGAGCCCCACAGGAATCGGTCCGATTTCTTGCAGGCGGCCTTCCAAGCCCATACGCACGGAACGGCTGATCCCATCGGCGTGAAAAATGGTCTTCATAGAACCGCGCCCCTTGACACCGCTCTCCTCCAGAAAGGGTAACTTCCCCACGTCCTCCACCTGAATGCGTCCACGTCCCTCCAGGGAGCGGTCGGAGATCCGGAAGCCGCCGCTCAAGTCCACATCAACATTCCCGTCGAAGACACGCAAGCTTGTAACAGACACCGAATCCATAGACCTGACTGCCATATTCAGGTCCCAGTCAACCCTTTGTCTTACGAGGGTCAGGTCTCCAGTCTGAAAAAACGTATCATTAAACGAGCCCCGCCCCTGGACCTCGAGTTCGTCCAGAAAAGGCGAACAGCCTCCATCTTCAGGGCGAACCAGGAACGAACCCTTGGCGGAACCTATGTTAACGCCTTCCGCATGCAGTTCCGAGACCTCTGCATACACGTCCAAAAGGGGCGCATCCAGGCTGCCTCGAAAATTGAGCCGAGCATGAAGGCCCTCTGTTGAAACGGGAAAGCCCGGGAAACGGAAAAGGGCCGGTTCCGGCGCAGTGAGATCGAGCCGGATATCGCCCGATCGCCTGCCGAAGTCAAAAGCTCCGGAAACCTCCGTATCTATCCCGTCCATGTTCAAGGCAAGCCGATCAATTACCGCCTCACCCTCGCCGGAAACCGAAGCAGACAGGGAAAAACCGCCGCTCCCGATCCCCGGAAAAATCGTTATCGCATCCTGAATAAGGCTCTCGTATATTTCAAAATCGCCCTCAGCCTTGAGAGAAAAGCGATCCCGGGTTGCATCGCCATGAAGGCCGCACCGGATCGAACCCCAGGCCCCGGCCTCCGCTTCCATTTCTCCCTGCCAGTCGTCAGGCGGCCCCTCACCCGAGATCCTGAGCCTCGAGGTCCCCGGATCCACCCCCGCAAGGCGGGAAAGGGTCCCTGAATCCGGTGTGAGAAAATAAAGGTCGAAATCCAGATGAACCGGGGCGGTATTCAGTACCCATCTCAGCCCGGCCCTCTCCTCCGAAGAGTGCAGCCTCTCCACGCGAAGGTCTCCCTGAACGGTTTCGCCGCCTCCGGCGACCGTCATTTTCCCCGACGCCGTGAACTCCGCCTTCTGACCAAGGATGGAGCCGTCCACGATCAATCTGTCTACTGAAAACCGTTCCAGGAAGATCGGGGGGAGGGAGACAGGCCATGCCTCTGGGGAAGGCTCGGATTCCGGACTCAAGGCGGAGGCGGGGGGCCGCCGCAGGACCTCCACCTCCCCGGCTTCCAGCCGGTTGATGTGAATTTTCCTTGCCAGAAGGCCTTCCGGGAGCCACTTAAAGGAAAAGTCTTCAACGCGAAGCCAGGGATCCGTTTTATCGCCGAGGGCCGCCGTTTTGATGACAAAATCAAAGGGGATGAGCCCATGAAGACCTTCAATATGCACCTGCATGCCGGTGCCCGCCTCCACGACTCTCGAAACCCATGATACCAAAAGATCCTTGCCCGTTCGGGTCTGGATGAGCGCGAAGCACGACACTAATCCAAGAATCAGGACAAGGAGCGACCAGAGGATCAAGCGCACAACTCGTCTGAAGGGCCCGCGCCGTGAGTCCGCGTGGCCCGGAAGGTCATCGGCGTTTTCCGGTGCCGGAGATTGAGGCCTTCGGCTTTCCTGTTTTTGTGTATCGATTTTCACGCCTTCCCCGGTACGGCACGGCCCCGATCAAGGCGGTCAACTGATGCAATTGCCTGTGAGGCCGGAAAGGCTTGCCGTTCATATGCAGTCCCGGTGGTGATCGGGCCTTTCTGTACCAGGCGCGTCAAACAGTTGCATCAGCCAGCGTCTTGAACACATAAAGGGTGGACCTTATGACATCCCGTTCGGTGACAATGCCTTTAATCCCGCCCTCGTGAGTGACCAGCAGCCGGCGGATCTTCTTCCGGGCCATAAGATCCGCGGCCTTACCTATGGCCGCACTGTCCTCGATGGTAATGAGCGGGCTGCTCATCGCATCCACAACAACGGCATCCGCGAAGTTGTCGTCCGAGCAAAGCCTTCTCAGCACATCACGTTCAGTCAGAATTCCCTGCATTTCGCCGTCCCGGACAGCGATGACGGACCCAATGTCCTTCTCCACCATGAGTTTCACCGCTTCACTCAGGCAAGCCCGGCTGTCCACGGTAACGATGTTTGAAGACATGATGTTTTGCACTGCATAGGTCACAGCCATCTCCATCCTCCATTTCTGCATGGGTGCGCTCTCGGCCCTTGATTTCGGGCGGTCCGTCCTGTCCAACCACTTCGAATTCTAATGAATCTCAGGACGGAGATAAAGGGCGAACATTCGTTGGCCGCACTTTCAACAAGCGTTCATAAAAAAAGAAACGAGTCAAAGACACGGAAACATGAACACCTAAAACGCCTGCCCGATACTCAAGTAGAACTGGAAGGCGTCGTCCACTCCTTCTCTTCGATCCAACGGCACTGCCACGTCCAGTCGAAGCGGCCCCAGGAAGGTGAAGTAGCGCACCCCCACGCCCGCTCCCCACAGGAAACTATCGCCGGTCCCGGGGCTCGCCCCCTCAAAGGCCCTTCCACCGTCCACAAAACCCACCAGTCCGAAAGTGCGACTCAGCCGCAGACGGAGTTCGCACGACATCTCCATAAGGGAACTGCCTCCGACAGGAACCGATCCGTCCAGCGTCCCTCCGGTCTGGTAGGAAAGACCTCGAATCGACCCACCTCCGCCGGCGTAAAACCTCTCGTCGGCCGGGATGTCTTTAAGGGGCGCCCCTACGATGCTGCCTATTGACCAGCGGGTTGCAAGAAGCAACCCGGGCTCCTTCAGGATCTGCAGGTAATGTGAGAGGGTCGCCTGCCCCCGGACAAAATAGAGGTCCTTTTCCAGAACCTCGGCATATGGAGTCAATCTCAGCATCAGGCGCAGCCCCTTTGTTGGATTGAGCAGATCGTCGCTGGAGTCCCAGTCGAGACGCAAAGGGAAGGAGAGGAGACCGAAGTCCTTTTGCCGGTCGAGATGATCCACCCGGGAAGCCTTCAGCCCTACCCCGCCCCCTGCGACGATATGATCGGAGATCCGGCGCTCCAAACCGACGGCCGTCCTGAAATGCCGGCTTGTGAACGCCTCGGGGCTGTCCGTACCCACGCCGGCCTCCGCAATAAGGGTCTGGTCGTCACGGAGAAATTCGGGTTTTCTAAAGACACTCTCAGCGACCAGGCGATCCCCGGACACAGTAGCGTCAAAAAAAAGCCGTTCCCCCCGGCCGAAAAAGTTGCGGTGT
Organism: uncultured Desulfobacterales bacterium; assembly: GCA_964512335.1. Lineage (GTDB taxonomy): Bacteria > Desulfobacterota > DSM-4660 > Desulfatiglandales > HGW-15 > JAIPEI01. The sequence goes on along the minus strand of CAZEIA010000028.1, from coordinate 1,380 downwards.
TTCCATGATCCCTGTAGTCCAGGACCCTCGTCCGTCCTGTAACGCAGACCGAAACCAATGGTCCTGTGTTTTCGTTCCCCGAGCGCCACGTGTATGGGAATTCGTCCTTGCTCATCCGGCGACTCCGCAGGCCTCACATCCACGGTGGCGAAAAGCCCGGTATGGATAAGGCGCTCCCTGGTCTTCTCCAGCTTGGAGGCGTCATATGGATCACCCTCCTTCCAGGCCGCCTTTTTAAGCACGAACGGCTTTTTAACGCTTTCCAGTCCGGAGACCAAGACCGGGCCGAAGCAGGCCTTGGCACCGGGATCCAGTGATATCACGACACTGACGGCTTTGTGGGCGTGATTGACTACGACCCGGGGCCGATCCGCCTCTGCAAAAGGGTAACCGTGATTCTTCAACAGCCTGATCAGTCCGTTCATTGCATCCACTATGTCATCGGCTCGGGCCGCTGCCCCCTTCAGATGGAACTCCTCGTCCTTCCCCTCCAGTGAAGGATCACTAAACGGACTTACATCCCCAACGAATTCCAGATTCAATGCTTCAATTCTGTACAAAGGCCCTGCGTCCACCTGAAACAGGATCTCCACCGGGACCGAATCATCTCCCAGAATCGTAACAACCTTGGCCCCGTAGTACCCCTCGGACCTCATCAACTCAACCATTCGGGAGACATCACTGCCTGCACGCACCCTGAGCATCTCCAGACTGGCGGGAGGGGTTTCCTTGAGAGTGAAGGTGTCCGCAACATCCTTCAGAAGCTGCTCTATCCGCTTGTCCGGAGCGCCGTCAATCCGGGGGGAATAGGCCACCCCGGAGGCCCTGGCATTTGGAGCGGCAAAAAAGAACAGCAGTAAGACGAACAGCAATAACACTGTTCCCCTTATAAACTCATGCAGAAGGCACTGCCTTATAGGGATCATGTTGTTCATGATTTAAAAAATTGCCTCCGGTCAAAGACCTTTGCCTAAGAGGATTCTTCCTTCAGGTCGATAACCGGGTAATGCCGTGACGCCCGCTGCTCAACCGCAGTGGATGACTCATCATGACTCGGGGAAAAATCGGGCGGGTGGGCCTGGAAGAAAACAAGTGCCCTTATCGAGAATGATCACGACGAACTGATGGCCTCTCGTTTTAGAATATCATAATAAGTCCGGATCCGCTTGACGTATCGGACCGGTTCAGTCCCTCGACAGTAGCCGTGTTCGGTCTGTTTATAGTACTTGGGATATCTGAGCAGAGGGAGGATCTGCTGAAGCGCCGACCAGCTCTCGGGGTTCATTCCCATCTCCGCAGCCAGTTTCTGTGCGTCACGGACGTGGCCGTAACCGACGTTGAAACTAGCGAGGGCGATGAGGGTCCTATCCGGTTCATGGG
>CAZEIA010000027.1:0-25456 GCA_964512335.1 uncultured Desulfobacterales bacterium | reverse complement strand
CTTGGTCTTGACGGGCTTGCCGGTCTTGTCAAAGGCCAGGGTGATCTCGTCCATCCGGGCCCGCAGGTCCGGGAGGTCGCGAACGATGGAGAGAATGGCCATGAGCTCGGAGGACACGGCTATGCCGAACTTGCTCTGCATTGTGTAGCCGTCATACCTGCCGCCGAGGCCGATGATGATGTTTCGCAGGGCTTGGGCGCAGAAGTCGATGATCCAGCCGAACTCCACGCGCGTGGGATCAACGTCCAGCCTTCGCATCTGGGTGAGGCGTGCGAGCTGTTCGTCGGTGTAATTCCGCTCGTGCTGCATACGAGCGGTCAAGGCGACCATTGCCAGGTTGTGGGCGTTCATGATGTCGTTGATATCGCCCGTGAGGCCCATGGAAAACTCGGTCATAGGGATCAGAAGGGCGTTGCCGCCGCCGGCTGCAGTACCCTTGATGTTCATGGTCGGACCGCCTGAAGGCTGTCGAAGCGCGCCGCCCACGTTCAGGCCGAGTTTGCCCATGCCTTCCATGAGGCCGACGGAAGTGGTGCTCTTGCCTTCGCCGAGCGGGGTCGGTGTGATGGCGGTCACCTCGATGTACTTGCCGTCAGGGCGGTCCCCGAGGCGTTCCATGATCTTCAAAAAGTCGAGCTTTGACAGCCTGCCGTACTCCTGGTACTCTTCTTTGCTGAGTCCCAGCTTTTCCCGCCACTCCTCGTGGCTCGGCATGTTCGCTTCGGCGGCTTCGGAAATCTGCCAGTCCTTCATGTTAACCGCATCGTATGCCATACTTTGTTTCCTCCTTGGTCTATGATTTGGTCTTGGGGTGAGACGGGTTCTCTCCAATCCTCTTGTATTTCTTTATGTTCAACGCAAACCCGTAACAGAAAACGTTTGTGCCGTCAAGTACAAGTGGCCCGATTTCCAGGCCGGATCTACGATTTTCGAATTTGCACCCGGACTCCGGATTAGGTATGAATGAATTCGGATCCAACGTTCATTCAACGCGGCTCCGGCGGGGCTCACTTCCCCTTCCCCCAATCGTTGAGGAGGCAAAAAATGACTAGTAAAACCGATCGTTTGGGCTTTGTAGGCGCCGGCAACATGGCGGGCGCCCTGATCCGCGGGCTGCTCAGAAGCGGCCTCTACGAGCCCGACGAACTGGCTGCATCGGACAGCGACACGGCGCGACTTGATGCCCTGTCCCGCGAGGCGGGTATCCGCATCCACCCGGACAATCCCTCTCTGGTGCGGGACTGCACGGCCCTGATACTGGCAGTCAAGCCCCAGGTATTGCCGGGCGTCCTTGCCGAGATTCGAGAACATGTGCCTGAGAACCAGCTCATTATCTCCATTGCTGCCGGCGTTCCTCTTTCCCTGATCCGTGAGGCCCTGGGGAAAGAGCCGCCGCTTGTCAGGGTCATGCCCAACACGCCCGCTCTCATCGGGCGGGGCATGAGCGCCCTCGCCCCCGGCCGCCTGGCCTCGAATGAACACATGGCGGTGGCACGGGCCGTTTTTGATGCCGTGGGCCGCACCCTGATAGTGGAGGAGGCCAAGATGAATGCCGTGACCGCAGTCTCAGGGAGCGGTCCGGGATACGTCTTCCGCATGATGGAGGCGATGGTGAGTGCCGGAGAAGCTGTTGGATTCGATCACAAGACGGCCGTTGACCTTGTATTGCAGACAATGCTCGGCGCCGCCCACCTGGCCGCGGAGTCCGCACACGGCCTGGCCGAGCTCCGGGAGATGGTCACCTCTCCCGGAGGTACCACTGCCGCCGGACTTGCGGTTATGGACGACGGGGGCCTGGAGGAAATCCTTGCGGCTGCAGTTCTCGCGGCAAGGGACCGGGCAGTAGAACTCGGCAAGTGATCCGGTTTCACTTGCCTTACTGAATAAATGAGTATAATCAGTCAATCCAAGACAACACAACCACACAACCACATAACCACATAATCACATAACCACATTAACAACCAATCCCTTCAAGCAGGACTTCGGTTTTGGTCGTAAGCATTCATGAAAGAAAGCTCCGGTAAACCCAGAATCAAGATCGGCTTCAAAGATGCCTTGAGTTTGCTGGGCCCCTATATTCGAACCCGGCTCCTCGAACAGGTCAAATCCGTATGGCTGATCATTGTCTATCTGATCCTTTTTCAGACTATTGTTTTGCGGATTCCAGTGGCGCATGCCGCCCTTATTGCGGTTGGCATAGGGCTTGTAATAGTCGGGCTTACCTTTTTCATGGAGGGGCTCGTCTTAGGGCTCATGCCCCTGGGCGAGCGGGTGGGGATGAGGCTCCCTCAACGCGTGGGCCTGATGCCCATCCTGCTGTTCGCTTTTCTGCTGGGGTTGCTGGCGACCCTTGCCGAACCGGCCATCCAGGTGCTGCAGGCGGCGGGAAGGTCCGTGCATGCGTGGGAAGCCCCCTTGCTGTTCATGCTTCTCAATTGCCATGCCGAAGCCCTGGTGTTGTCCGTGGGGGCCGGGGTGGGCCTTGCAGTGGCTGTGGGCATGATAAGGTTTTATTACTCCTGGTCCCTGAAACCCCTCATATATTTCCTTGTCGGCCCCCTCCTTCTCGTAACCGCCTGGGCGTACCTGGATCCTAACCTGAGATCCCTTACCGGGCTCGCCTGGGACTGCGGCGCTGTCACCACCGGCCCGGTCACCGTCCCTCTGGTCCTGGCACTGGGCGTGGGCATATCCCGAATGGTGGGAAAATCGGAGTCCGGGACCACAGGTTTCGGGGTGGTCACCCTGGCCTCTCTGTTTCCCATACTGGCCGTATTTTCTCTCGGCATCGCGTTTTCCGGCTCCGTCCCCCGGCCCATGGATGAAGAGGCCTTTTTCCGGAACGAGAACCGGGAGCAGGTCAGAGTGCTCTTTGAAAGCGATGATCACATGGCCGTGTACGCCCTGCTGCGCTCCGGGAGCGAGGGCCGGGCCTCCTTTTTTGGCGAACAAGGCGGGGCGGATGAGTTTGCTCGCAAACTGGCCAAAGACCATTCGCTTCGAAAGATGGTTTTCGGAAACGATGAGGGTGAGTTTGCCGACTGGATGACAGGGAACGGATCCCCTGAACTTCGAAGGACCTATTTCGGCGGGGAAGATGCGCGAATTGAAGGAGAGGCCTCAGCCGGGAGCGGCATGGGCGTCGGGCGGCTCCTGGGAGACAACCTTTTTGCGGCCGTCAAGGCGATAGGCCTGCTGACGATACCGCTTTTCCTGATTATGTTCGTCATCCTCCGGGAAAAGATGTTCAGGCTGGATGAGGTGTTCCTTGGCCTGGGGTTCACAGTGGTCGGGCTGTGCGTCTTCAGCCTGGGCATAGAGATGGGCCTGGACAGACTGGGCTCGCAGGTGGGCAGTATGCTTCCCGCCTCATTTCAATCCGTGGAGGTCTCCCGCACGCACAAGGTCATATGCCCGTTCAACCCGGACGTCGTACAGACCGCATTGACCCCGGACGGGGAGGAAAAGCGCTTTTTCTTTACCGCCGAGGGGAGGAACCTGCAGGCGATCCCCTTTGAGGAGGATGACTACGATGCAGTGTCCGGATGCTATCTCTTTCAGGAGACCAGGGGGCCGCTTTTCGGCGGGGAAGGCTCGATCTACGGGATAATGGTGGTGCTGTTTTTCGCCTTTATCATGGGGTATGGCGCAACCCTGGCCGAACCCGCCTTGAATGCCCTGGGCCGGACAGTGGAAGAGCTTACCGTGGGGACGTTCCGCAAATCGCTTCTCATGCAGAGCGTGGCCGTGGGCGTGGGTATCGGGCTGGGAGTGGGCGTGGCCAAGATCATCTGGAACATCCCCCTGGCCTGGTTGTTGATCCCCCCATATGTATTGCTGCTCGGAATCACCATGGTCTCCTCCGAGGAGTTCGTGAACGTGGCCTGGGACAGCGCGGGTGTGACAACCGGACCCATAACCGTTCCCCTGGTCCTTTCCATGGGCCTGGGTATAGGCTCTCAGGTGGGAGTGGTGGAAGGCTTCGGCATACTTGCAGGGGCTTCCGTATTCCCCATTCTTTCCGTGCTCACTGTAGGGCTGTATGTCAACAGGGTCCGAAAGGCGGTCCTCAAAGGCGACGGTAAAAAGCACGAGGAAGGACCGGCTATCCATGGATGATCCCAAAAAACTCAGCAAGATCACCCTGATGATCAACCGGGCCGTGTCACCCGGCGTTCTGGCCGGGCTTAAGGACATAGGGGTCCACGACGTCTGCGTGGCGGCTGCAAGATCGCCGATAATTCGAGAGCGCAAAGGGTTCCTCGGTATAGGAACCAAAGAGGATCTGGTGGACACCCCCTCGGACATTATAGTCTTTCTGGTGCCGACGGAGGTTGCGGACCCCGTGTTGAATCATGCAATCGATGCGGGTGAGCTGACCATCTACGGCCGGGGCTCGGCATACAGCGAAGATGTCACGATCCCGGCGTCCCACGAGATTTTTGAAGAAACCGCCGTCCCCATAACCGTCGACTTGGAAAGGCCCGACAGGGGCCTCAGGTCGCTTCAGAAGGTGTGTTGTATCGTCCAGCGCGGCCAGGGTGCGGCCATCGCCAAGGTAGCTCTTTACACAGGGGCCGGTGTCCCGGTGATCTACTATGGAAACGGCACTGGTGTGCGGGATAAGATGGGCCTCCTCAGGATTACCATCCCGGCGGAAAAAGAAATTGTTGTGGTGGGCACCACGCGTCACAACTGCGAATCGGTCATGGACCTGATGATCGACGTGGGCCGTCTCGAACAGCCCGGCAAGGGGTTCATCTACACCTATCTGCTCAAGAAGGGCCTTGCCGACCTGCAGGTCAGCCGAGGGGACCGGCGTCACGCGGCCACCATGGAGCAGATCGTTGCAGCCATAGATCAGATAAGGGGGGACACGGTGTGGCGCAGATGGGCCGATAACAAAGATCCGGCCGGGCGCAAACAGCGGGGTTACCTGACCGACCTGGTGGACTTGATCCTTTTCTGTAACGCCGGCAAGGGTGCGGAACTCGTGGATGCAGCCATGGCGGCGGGAGCTCCGGGCGCGACCATAAACACTTACAGGCACATCTGCCCGGCTGATTCCCCCCTGGCCCGCATAGGGCTGTCCCGGGAAGCCTGCAGCATGGTGATTGCATCGGAGCTCGTCCCGGACATCATAGAGGCTGTAAGGGAGGCCGGCGCCTTTACTGATCAGTGCTTCGGCCAGGTCCAGGTTCGAAGCATCAAAAAGGCGTTCACCTATGTGCCCGCACGGATACCAGCCTAAAAGGTCTACTTCAGCATGGCGGGGTATCGGTCTTTCTGTCTTCCATTATCTCGCGGTCGGCAGGTTCGGTGGAAAAACCATCCTCCGGGAAAAGGAATAGTAGTCTAAGGACGACGATGACGGGAAGGGGCTGTTGCTTCATGGCAAAATCTCTTTTTCTCACGGGCTGACAAAACGGCCAAGCACCTCGGCTGTTTTTTCGAGGGCCGTGTGGTTGATGTCAACGGCTCGCGCTTCGCTGTCCGCCTCGGTGTAACAACGGAGTTCGGGTGCATTGCCCGAGGGGCGAAGGTGAAGGATTTCGTTCGAGCCGAAGATGATCCTGAGCCCGTCGGTCGTGTCTATGGAGGACACGGGACCCAACCAGGGAAAGGTTTCCTCAATGGCTTTACGGCCGCCGTTTACGAGCCTTTTTATGAGTTGGAGGCTTTGTTCGGCCGGAATCCCCTTCACCCGGTCGCTGAAGGTGAAGCGCGGGGGCAGGGACGAGCCCAGATTCGAGAGGGAGACTCCCGACCGACCTGCAAGGCCCAGCAGGGCCAGGTGTACGATGATCGGGTCTCTCGTGGGCAGGGGAAAAAGCACCTTGTTCCCCACCATTACATCCGATGCGGTGAGAAAGCCGCCGTTGGCCTCGTATCCCACCACGCAGGGCCCTCCCGCGTCGGCCTCTTCGGCCATGGCCTCGATTACATAGGGTGATCCGATGCGGGTGCGGCGGACCTGTTTGAACTTCCCGGAGAGTTCAACGGCCGTGTTGCAGCTCACGGGCGTCACCACGGTATCCGCGCTGCAGAACTCAGCGCACAGGATTCCGGCTACATCCCCCCGGAACCACTTGCCGCGTTCATCGCTTATGAGAGGGCGGTCCCCGTCGCCGTCGGTGGAGAGAATGGCGTCGAACCCGTACTGTTCCGACCAGGCCGCGGCCTTTTGAACATCTTCTTCCCTGATCGCCTCGGTATCCACGGGAACGAAGGTCTCGGATCTGTCAAGGGGAGTTACCTCCGCGCCGAGTGCGGTGTATATCTTAATCATGAGGTCCCGCCCCACCGCAGAGTGCTGGTAAACCCCGAGCCTGAATCCTGAGAGGAAATCCGGAGGGAATACGCTGAGCCAGCGCTCCAAATAGGCCTCCTCGGCGGAAGGATCCGCCGGGCCCAGGTCGGGCTCCGAAGGTGTGGAACCACCCTCCATCTCCACGGTCTGGGCCATTATGCCCGCTTCATCTTCCTTTAAAATTTCTCCGGCAGGCTTATTGAATTTGATGCCGTTTCGGTCATTCGGGATGTGGCTTCCGGTCACCATTATGGCGGGGATCTTTTCCTGCATGCCGTACAAGGCCACGGCCGGCGATGGGATGCGTCCGCAGTTGACCACAACATAACCGAAGTCCCTTACCGCGCACGCCACGGCCCGCATGATGCGCCTAGTGCTGGGGCGGAGGTCTCCGGCGATCGCCACGCGGTCGTCGGTTGAGTGCTGCCCGCTCTCCTCGAGATATCTCAGAAAGGCGGTCGTGTAGGCCATACACACCTCGTCCTTCATGTCGGATACCTGCCCGCGCGCCCCGCTGGTACCGAATTTAACATTGCTTGATTTCATTAGGTCGGCAACGTTCATCTCTGTTCCTTTCAAGGGGGTTTTTATCTAAGGTTTTTATTGTGCCGGCGGGTCCCATGCAAACTCAGCCAGCGCCTTGAAGTAAGGCTCTCCTCCCACTACATAAGTATCATTGTGGCCGGCGCCGTCCATGGGCAGAAATGCCTTAGGTTCGCTAGCCGCACTGTAAAGGGTTTCGCCCATTTTAAAGGGAACAATGTCGTCATCCCGGCCGTGAATGATCAGCTTGGAAGCCTTCAGACGCCGTATCTTGTCCAGATTGTTGTAGTTTGCGGGCATCACCGGAGAGAGCAGGGCGAACGGGCCCATTCGTTTTGCCATATCGCGGGTGCTGGTAAAGGCGCTCTCCAAAATGACGCTGCGGACTGGATGATGAAGGGCCACCTCCAGTGCCACGGCCGCTCCCAGAGACCGTCCGAACGGCACTATCCGTTCCGGCGGGATTTTCCTCTCATGGACAAGGTATTCATAGGCTGTGCGGCCGTCCCTGTATACGCCCTTTTCCGAAGGCCGTCCCGTGCTCTTTCCGTATCCCCGGTAGTCGAAGAGCAGCACTCCAAGGCCGTGTTGCACGAGGTGCCGTACATTGTCCAGCCTGTGGCTTATGTTTCCGGCGTTTCCATGGCAAAACAGGAGCACCGGCGCGCGATCGTTCGGCGGAGCGAAGAACCATGCGTGAATAACCGCCTCGTCATCTACCTTCACGAACACCTCTTCCGCCTGCAGTCCCAGGTTGCCCGGTTGAAGGTCCAGTTCCTTCTGCGGGAAGAATACGAAAAAGTTTTCGATTCGAGAGTAGCAGGCGAAAAAGATGATCCCCCCGGCCAGCAGAATCCCGACGATGTGAAACCATTTCAAGGTCATTTCACGGGTCTCCTGTGGAACCCCCTTTACTGAGCGGTGGTCAAAGAATCGATTCGCAACCACGGCCAGATCATGATATTCTCTTTGGCGCGTGTCAAGCGGGTGATGGCAAAAGGCCGGGGTAGAGAAAAACTTTTAGGGCGGTGTTTTGCGAGCCGCCGGGAGTAGGTACATGGAAGGCAAATACAGAATCCTTATCGTGGACGCGGACGCCTCTTCACGCAAGCATATCCGCACCATTCTCAAGTCTGATGCGGATTTCACAGTCGAGGAGGCTGGGAGCGCGGATGAGGCCTTCCGCCGAATGAAAAAAAACGTACCGGACATCGTGATCGTGGACCAGTCCGTGCCGGACATGGACGGCCTCGCCTTTTGCAGCCTTGTCAAGGAGGACTCGAGCTCACCTCCGGCAGACGCCTACCTGATCTTCGTCGGTGAGGAGGCCGAAGGGGCCTGCATGACCAGCTGCCTTCAGGCGGGGGCTGACGACCTCCTGATGAAACCCATCAACCCCGAGGAGCTGCTTGCCCGCGTCAAAGTGGGCCGCCGGGTTGCATTCCACATCAAGAAGACCGAACTGGCTGTTAAAAACGCCTTTCGTGAGATTGACGTCCTCCTGATTCAGGAGGGGGGATGCGCGCCTGGATACAACCCTGTCACCGCCTTCATCACCTATACCCTGGAGACACAGGGCCGCGAGGTCTTTGCCACCCGGGAGGGGTTCAAGTCCCTGGTGTCGGGCCGCCGCGAGGACTTTGTCAGGCTGGTGTACGCTCCGGGCCTGTACAAGAAGCTTGACAACATCCCCGGTGTCTTTCACGCGGCTCCCCTTGTGGAGTGGCGCGGGGCCCTGCTTCGAGGAGAGCGGTACAGGGATTTTGTCAAGGAGGACGTCCAGAAGAAGGCGGCGGCCTCCATTCGAAAACGCAAGGTCCGCGCCATTATAGCAATCGGTGGAAACGGCACCTTCAAAGGGGTCCGGGCGCTCTGCGAGATTCTGCCCACCTCGATCCAAGCCTTTTTCGTGCCGGTCACCATTGACAGTGACGTGGCCGGCACCGACTGCATCGGCCAGCACACGGGCGTGGAGATCGGCGCGGAGAAAATCCGCTGCTACATGGCGGACGCCCGCACTCACAAGCGGACTTACATAGTGGAGATGATGGGGGCGAGCAGCGGGTTTCATGCGCTGAACTCGTGCCTGGGGGCCAGGGCCCATTTGGCGGTCCTTCCGGGCATGGAGATCGATCACCGAGCCGTGGCGGAGGCCGTGAACAGCAGGGGTGAGTGCGTAATCGTGGTGGCCGAGGGCTACAGAAAGGCCGAGCGGGACGCAGAGGGCTTGAATCTCAACGCAGCTGAGTACTTCCACCGTGAACTGGTGGACACGGGCATTCCCATTAAACGAAAGGTGGTTTGCGAGCCCTTCAGCCGGGACATTCGCGGGGCCGCCCCCAACAACCAGGACGTGACCCTGGCCCAGCGCATGGCTTACAACGTGGCCTCGTATCTCAAGGCGGGCACCTCCCGCCTCATGCCGGCCGTGCTCTCGGGGCGGGAGTACGCCATTCCATTCAATGAAATCTGCACGGACAACATGAAGGCCGCCGACCTCCTGGTCCTCTCCAACCGCCTCACAAACACATAGGGGACGCTCTTAAATAACTAAATAACTCGCTGCGGCAGAAGGGGGGCCACGGGGTTTCAATCATTTTTCCCTTTTTCCCGCCCGCCCGGCGCGTTCAGTGGAGTTTTTGAATTATTTGAGAGCGTCCCCTATTGCGCTATTGCGTCTACGATACGTTCGGCGGCGCAGCCGTCCCACAGCTCAGGGACCTTCCCCGTCTTGACATCCCCGGCCTGAAACCGCTTGAACGCCTCCAGGATCCCTTCACGGGATGTGCCCACCAGGATGTTGGAGCCCACGTCCACCGTAATGGGCCTCTCGGTGTTTTCCCGCAAGGTGAAGCACGGGACACTCAAGGCGGTTGTCTCTTCCTGCAGGCCGCCGCTGTCCGTGAGCACCAGGGCTGAGTCTTTCCACAGGCGGAGGAAATGGATGTAGGAAAGCGGAGGCATGAGCCGGATGCCGGATTTGCGCACTAGTGCCTCCAGTTGGAACTCCTCGATACGCTTTCTGGCGCGGGGGTGGATGGGGTAGAGCAGGGGCAGTTCCCCGGATATTTTTCCCAGGGCCTCGAGAATGCCCCGAAAGGTCTCCGGGTCATCCACGTTGGACGGACGGTGTAGCGTGATAACGCCGTACGATCCGTCATCGGGAAGTCCCTCAGGAGCGGGCAGTTGCGGAATGCGCTTGAGCTGCTGGAACAGGGTGTCCACCATAACGTTTCCCACCAGGCGGACCCTTTCTTCTTCCTTCCCCTCATGCAGCAGGTTGTCGCGGCCCGAGGGTTCGGTAACGAACAGGAGATCGGAAAGGGCGTCGGTCACGATGCGGTTGATCTCCTCGGGCATGTCCATGTCGCGGCTTCGAAGACCTGCCTCCACATGAGCCACATGGATGTTATTCAGCTTCTTTGCGGTCACCGCGCAGGCCAGGGTAGAGTTCACGTCTCCCACCACAACGACCATGTCCGGACGCGACTCCATGCACACCTTTTCGAACGTAACCATCACGCGGGCGGTCTGCTCAGCATGGGTGCCGGATCCGGCTTCGAGAAAGTGGTTCGGTTCGGGCAGGTCAAGCTCATCAAAGAAGACACGCGACATGGCATAGTCATAATGCTGGCCGGTGTGTACGATCTCCCACGAGATACCGCTCGAGTTTGCACGTCGCCGGAGTTCCCGCACTATGGGCGCGATCTTCATGAAATTGGGCCGTGCTCCGGCCACCACCAGGATCTTCAAGTCTTCCTCCTTTTTTTAAACCGCTTCTCAGCGGAGGGGACGCTGGTAAATAAGTAAAAAATGGATCAGACATCGTATGTCATAGAATAACTCTTGACAAGACAAGCCTATTTGACGCAACTGGGATTCCATCAGATCATTGGCAAGACGCCTCGACATGAGCTCCCCCATTATTAGAAAGAATGATTATATCCTGGTTGATTGAGTTGTTTATTTATTTACCAGCGTCCCCCCAGTCTGTTACGCGGAGAATCTTTTCGAGTTGGATGTTGTATTTTCGCATGCGGTTCCAAACTGTTGTGCGGGTTACGCCCAGGGTATCGGCTGTTTTTGAGCGGTTGCCGCCGGTCGTCTTGAGCGCCGCGATCAGGGCGGTCTTTTCGTCACAGGATTCCTTTGAGCGCCCCGTCCCACCACTTCCTGCCGCACCGGTGCTGTCAGCATCTGAAAGAAACTGATCCGGCAGGTGCCCGGGCTCCACAAGGCCTGTCTCGGCCACGGCAAACGCGAACTCCAGGGCACTCCTGAGCTCCCGGACATTGCCGTTCCACGAGTAGTTCAGCAGGAGTTTCATGGCCTGCCTGCTGAGCCCTGTTATGGGCTTTCCTGTTCGGACCTTCATCTCACGGACAAGCGCCTCCACGAGAAGGGGAATGTCTTCCTTTCGCTCCCTCAGGGGAGGCATGTGGACCGGGATCACGTTGATCCTGAAATAGAGATCCTCGCGGAACTCGCGGCGCAGGATCTTTTGGGGCAGGTCCTGGTTGGTCGCCACGATGATGCGCACGTCCACGGGCAATGGGGTGTGGTCCCCGACCCGTTCGATTTCCCGGCTCTCGAGCACCCGCAGGAGTTTTATTTGGGTGGCAAGGGGCATATCCCCGATCTCGTCCAGCAGTATGGAGCCTCCGTCAGCCGCCTCGAACCGGCCGATTCTGTGACGGTACGCTCCGGTAAACGCCCCCTTCACATGACCGAACAGCTCGCTTTCCAGCAGAGACTCGTTCAGGGCCGCGCAGTTCAACTGGATAAACGGCCCGTCCCGCCGGTCGCTCAGGTCGTGAACGGCCTTTGCCGCCAGCTCCTTGCCTGTCCCGCTTTCTCCGGTGATAATTACCGGCGCATCGGATCGGGCCGCCTTTTCGATCAGGGAATAGACCCGCTCCATGGGCTGGGACCGCCCTGTCATGCCACAGAATCCTTCATCCAGGTACACCATCCTGGAAAGCTCCTGGATTTTCTCGTCCATCTTCTGAATCTCGGTGAGGTCGGTCAGGGTCTCCACCACGCCGACAATCTCGCCGTCCGGGTGCTTCAGCACTGAAGCGCTCTTGAGCGCCGGCAGCAGTGTGCCGTCCTTGCGGATCAGCTCGCACCTGCATCGTTCCACGCCGGCACCCGAATCCTCGAACAGCTCGCACCAGTGGCTTCTGGAGGAGCTGCGCTTCATCTCGCAACGGTCGCAACGCAGTATGGTGCAAGGTGTCCCGATTAGGTCGTCCCTGGAATAACCTGTCATCTGTTCCATTGCACGATTGACAAGGGCTATCTTTCCGTCGGGCCTGACCAGAAACAGCCCTCCGTGCATGGTATCCACGATGTCCGGCCAGAATTCGGCGTAGGTCTCGATCGAATAATTTGGCATGGTGATTAACCCTTATGTTTAAACACTATGTATAACTATACCTTTCATTGCGTCATGTCAATTCGCAGGTTAGAATAAAGTTAAGGTAAATTCAGAGTCTTGTTCCTTTATTACCATCTCGGGGCATTCGGCACAGATATTGCTTTTTCTTCAGGGATTTTAAGCCCCGATTCAATGGAAATTTTCTTTCCGGCCCGAAAAGGGCTTTAATGTACGGTGAGGAGTTATGGATAACAGATTGCCTTCGTGGTTGCTGATCGGGCTGGCAACAGCCGCCGTCACTGTAACAGGAATACTGGGATGTGTTGAGCCCCGGCCCGCCGCCAAACCTGAGCCGGCCGGGCCGGCCGCCGCCTCATGCCTTGCTTGTCACACAAGCTACGAGACCCTGAAAGCCATTGCAGACCCGGATACGGATCCTCCTGTCGAAGGATGCGGAGGCGCCGCCCCCTATATAGAGCCCTTTGACCGGGTGTACATGGGCGGACCGGGGTTCGAACAGTTCAAGAACTCGGAGCACGGGCAATTGGGCTGCACCGAGTGTCACGGCGGCGTCGATAATACCTCCGACAAGAAAACGGCCCATTCAGGTGATTTCGTCAAGAGCCCGTCCATGAACCCCGAGGCCGCATGCGGAGACTGCCATGGTGACATAGTCTCTAAGGCCTCCGGCAGCCTGCACGAACAGGGCTGGGGCCAGAAGAACGCCGTGACCGCGCGCCTGGGGTATGCCGCCTATGATGAACTGCCGGACCCCATTCACGCAGGATATGAAAAGAACTGTGCCACCTGTCACGCCACGTGCGGTTCCTGTCATGTAAACCATCCCAAAGCAGGAGGCGGTGGGCTTTACAAGGGGCACAATTTCCAGCGCACGCCGGACATGAGGGACAACTGCGTGGCCTGCCATGCCAGCCGGGGCGGTCACGCCTACTTCGGGCTCGGCAGAGGGACTCAGCCCGATGTGCATCTCACCAAGGGGGGCCTCACCTGCCTGGACTGCCACGATCACCATCAGATGCACGGAGACGGGAATATCTATGAGAGCCGTTACAAGTCCTCTTCTGCTATCAGCTGCAATGACTGCCACGATGATGGAGCCTCATCCAACATCTATCATGAGGCACACATAGACGATCTCGACTGCCATGTCTGCCACTCCCAGAACTACAACAACTGCGGCAGTTGCCATGTTGGAGGGAAGGGCGCCCGTATACCCTCACACCTGGATTACAAGATAGGAATCAATCCGATCCCCGAAGACAAGCCCTTCAGGCTGGCCCTGTTGAGACGAACACCCGCGGCCCCGGATAACTGGTCCGAGTACGGGGTCGACGAATCGGCCGCTTTCGACGTCAAGCCCACATTCAACTATACAACACCGCACAATATCCTGCGGTGGACCACGCGGACAAAGGTCGAGGACGGCGGATCGTGCTCCACCAACTGTCATATAGAACCCGGCGGGTCCGGAAACGCCAACCGGGAATTATACCTTTTCCAATCCGACCTTAAGGAGGACTGGGAAAAGGCGGCCAACCGCCACATCGTGGTTGACGGCAGGCTCCCTGAGAACTGGGGGGTCAAATAGTGCCCACCCAGAACGCTTTTTCGGCGCTAGCAAGTTTCCAATTCAGAAATGAGGATTTTTTGTCAAGATCAAGGACCATTCCGCAGGATAGCGGAGTGGGATGCCCGTCAGGGCGCCCGACGGGCGGGCGTCCAAGCGAAGCGCGGACAAAAAAGACCATTTCTGGATGGAATCTAAATAGGGAAATAAAACAGGGGCGAGAGCGTCTCAGCGCCTTTGTAAGAGAGCACAGGCTTTACGAAATCTAAAACAAATAAAATTGGGAGAAAATAATGATTTACAACTCGAGGAAACACCTTGCATGGATTATCTCTTTGTTGTTCATCAGCCTGGCGGCCCTGTCCGGATGCGTGCACACGGCACAGCAGGCAAGGCCCCTGGACGAGGCCGAGATCCTTCTCGACTTTTTTGAAAACGAGCGGGACTATATCCACAACGGCGGGAGCTTTGTAATAAAGGCCGATGTCCTGCGCACTAATATCCTTACCAAGCCCAAGGCCCAGTACATTATCGACATACGCTCGCCCGAGGCATTTGAGAAGGGACACATTAGAGGCGCCCATCACGTGAAGACCAACGACGTCTACGATCACGTCAAGGGCATCAAAGCCGACTCCTATGAGAACATCGTAATCGTGTGTTTCGCCGGTCAGGCCTCGGCCTACCTGGTTTCACTCCTGCGGGCCGCGGGCTATGCAAACACCGTTTCCCTCAAATGGGGCATGAGTTCCTGGGCCTCGGTCTTTGCCGGGGAATCATGGCTGAGCAACCTCAGCAGTGCGCGCATGGAGGAATTCGTCCACACGGACTCACCTCCCAAGAACCCCTCAGGCGGCCTGCCCCGGCTTGAAACCGGCAAGACCACCGCCCCGGAGATCCTCGAGGCGCGGCTGCGTACGCTTTTCGCCGAAGGGTTCGGTCCGGCCATGCTAGGGCACTGCTGCCTGTTTCACGACTTCTATGACAACGGTGGTTTTTATGTGATCAATTACTGGACCAAAGAGCTGTACACCAAGCAGGGGCACATTCCGGGGGCGGTCAACTATTCGCCAAAGGACGAGCCTTTCAGGAGCGGCAACGACCTGTTTACCCTGTCCACAAGCATACCCAACGTCATCTACTGCTTCACAGGCCAGACGAGCGCCTATCTTGCAGGCTACCTGCGGCTTTTGGGCTATGACGCCCGCTCGATCCTGTTCGGCGCCAACAGCATGATTTACGACCGAATGAAGGAGAACAAGGTCCCCAACACGTTCATCCCCGAAACGGAGATCATGAATTACGATTACGCCACCGGGAAATAGACAATTATACCGGTAACCTCCCCGGCATTGTCGGGGAGGTCGGCCATGGAGTCAGCTCCAGCCTTCCCCTGCCCCTTCTACCGGTAAGCTGCAGACTGCTTTTCGTACAAGCCCGCGTACGTCCCGCCCAGGGCCACAAGCTCCTCGTGGCTCCCCTCCTCTATGATTCGGCCCTCATGGAACACATATATCCGGTCCGCCATGCGCACGGTTGAGAACCTGTGGCTCACGAGCACAGCGGAGCGGTCTTGCAGGAGCCTGCGAAACCCTTCGAACACGTCGAACTCGCTCTTCGCATCCATGGAACTGGTGGGCTCATCAAGCACGATCACCTGGGCGTCCCGCAGAAAGGCCCGGGCCAGGGCCACCTTTTGCCACTCGCCTATGCTCAGTTCCTCCCCGTCCTCGAACCACCGGCCGAGCGTGGTGTCATAGCCCCTGGAGAGCCGTTCTATACGCTCGTGTATCCCGGCCCGCCGGGCCGCTTCCCTGATGCGCCCGTCGTCCCCGGAAACTCCTGTGTTCCCCAGCCGGATATTCTCCCTAGCCGTCATATGATACTGGACAAAGTCCTGGAACACCACACTGAACAGCCGCCTGAGATCCCCAACGCGAAACCCTCGCAGGTCCTGTCCGTCCATGCGCACCGCGCCCTCGTCAGGGTCGTAGAGCCGGCACAAAAGCTTGACCATTGTGGTCTTGCCCGAGCCGTTTTCCCCCACCAGGGCCACTACCTGCCCGGGTTCCACCCGGAGCGAAACCCCCTTGAGCACCGGCCTCTCCATGCCGGGGTATTGGAAGGTCACGCGATCCGCTGTTATCCCGTGCTTCATGGGAAAAGGCACGGTGACAGGCCTTTCAGGGCTCCTCACCTTGGGCCTGATATCCAGGAACTCGAAGAGATTTTTGAGAAACAGGTTGTCCTCGTAAAGCCCGGCCATGCCGCCCAGCATCTCCTGCAGAAAGCCCAGACCCCGCTGAAACGCTTGAAAATACATGACCATGTCGCCAAGGGTGATGGCCCCTTGAACGGTCCGATAAGCGATAAATGCCAGGGATCCGAACACCGCCAGCAAGCCCCCCACCTGCGCGCCAAGCTCGCCGACGGCCCGCCTGTGAGAGATCGCCAGCTGCTCGCCCCGAAGAGTATTTCTCAGATCGTCAAACCGCCCGGAAAAGAGTTCGCCGAGGTCGAACAGCCGCACCTCCTTGGCATGGGCCGAGCCCGTCAGAATCCAGTTGAGGTAGGAAGCCCTGCGTTGTAGCTGGGTCCTCTCTTTCTGCCACTGGTACATCCTGCCTGCGTGAAACACCTTGACGCCGATCCCGGGAAGGGCTGCCGCCACAAGGACCACCGCCATAACCCAGTGAAACGATATCAGGAGGCCTGCCACGGCCGCCAGGGACAGGCCGCTCCTGGCCGTGTTTACAAGCCCGTTCACGATACTGGTGGGACGGTGGGGTCCTTCCATCTGGGCCCGGTGCAGCGTGTCAAAGTATGCGGGATTCTCGTAGTAGGCAAGGTCGGCCCTGATGGACTGGGTGTGGAGCACCCTGTACATGTAGTCGGTAACCGCAAGGGACTGTGCCTCGCGGACAAGGGAAGCCCCAAGGCTCGCCAGCGCGTTCAGCACCGCCACGCCTGCGGCCAGCCCCACAAACAGGAACACCCGGCCCAGGGCCTCATCCGGGTTGGCCCCTGCAACGGCATCGGCCACACCGTCCACAATCAGCTTGATGAGATAGAGTGCAACCAGCGGCAGCAGTGCCTGAATCAGGACCAGCCCCAGACTCGCCAGAGTCCATCCGGGTGCGGCCTTCCACACGAACCGGGCCGCTCGGTCCAACCTGAGGATGTGGTGGATTCTTTCGCGAAGGGTAGTGGCTTCACCCATATCCGGTGTACTCCGGTGAATTGCAGCGGCAGGGACAGGCTATGTTTTATGACGAAATCATTTGGACTGCAAAGGGAATTCGAGGCTCGGAGGCGGGTCGGAATTCTTTCTTGTCTCTATGTTACTTTTCGATCAAAAAATATGGCCTTTAAATATTAACATAAAGGAGAAAAAAGATGAAATTTGTCACCGTTAGAGAGATACGATTGAAGCCTGGTGATGTGTGGAAGCTCGCCAGGAAAGATGGTTCAGACCGATGTGCTCATAACCGTCAACCAGCGCCATTTTTCAAAATCGGCACGTAGGGGACAGAAAGTCATGCCTCCCAGCGAGTTTCTTTCAGTCCTTTTCCATCCGCGAAAGGTCGTTTAAGGGAAAGGTGCTAAATTTAAGTTTACAAAGTCAACAACGTCCCCTATGCCGTCCCCCATGCCCCATCCAAAACCTCTCGGACCTTTGCGGCCAGCCCCTGAACAGTGAAAGGCTTCTGAATGAACTGAACACCTTCGTCCAGTACACCGCGATGGGCGATAACGTTGTCGGTATAACCGGACATATAGAGCACCTTAATTGACGGCCTGGTTTCAGCAGCCTTTTCATAAAGCTCCCTGCCGTTCATGCCTGGAAGCACCACATCAGTTAACAGCAGGTGCACAGGGCCGTCATGCGACTCCACTGTCTGCAGGGCCTCCGCACCGTTTCCGGCAGTCAGGACGTGGTATCCATTTCGCTCGAGTACGGACCCGGCCAGAACGCGAACCTGTTCGCTGTCCTCCACAATCAGAATGGTTTCAGAACCCCTAAGATCCTTGCTTGTCTCTTCAGCGGTTGTCTCTTCCGGTTGCGACGTTTTGACGATGGGGAGGTAGATCTTAAACGTTGAGCCCTTTCCAGGCTCGGAGTAAACCCATATGTTTCCGCCGTGCTGCTTGACGATGCCGTAAACCGTGGCAAGGCCAAGTCCCGTTCCATGCTCACCCTTGGTAGAGAAAAACGGATCGAAAATCCTCTCGCGGGTCGATTCATCCATTCCGCATCCCGTGTCACTGATGGCCAACACGGCGTGCTCGCCAGGTTTTGCACTCTGATGATGTTTCGTGTACTCTTCATCCAGATATACCTTGCCGGTTTCAACGGTCAGCTTGCCGCCCTCCGGCATGGCGTCGGCGGCGTTTACCGAAAGGTTCATAATCACCTGCTCGATCTGGCCGGTATCCGCCATGACCAACCCCGTGTCCGGCCTTAAATCAAACTCCATTTCAATGTCTTCCCGGATTGTGTGCCGCAGCAGTTTTTCAAGGCCCACCGCCACCTTGTTCAAGCCTACAGGTTTGAATTCCAGGATCTGTTTGCGGCTGAATGCCAGGAGCTGTCTCACCAGGTCCCGGGCCCGCAATCCGGCGCTTATGATCTCGTTTACCGACTCGCGCCGGGCGTCTTCTGGGTCAAAATCATCACGCAGAATCTCGCTATAGCCGAGGATAGGTGAGAGCAGGTTGTTCAAGTCATGGGCCACACCGCCGGCCAGAGTTCCAATGGATTCGATTTTCCGGGTCTGGTTCAACTGGGCCTGGAGTTTCTCCCTGTTCTCTTCCGTCCGTTTACGTTCGGTGATATCTCGGGCGATGCCGAAATAGCTTATGACGTTTCCATCCATATCGAACATTGGAGAGCCGTTGGAAACGTGCCATCGCCAAGAGCCATTGCGATGTTTCACGCGGTACTCAACACTGCTCTGCTTTTCGCCGGTCACCAAGACCCGTTCAAGGAACTCGCGGCACAGTGAAATGTCTTCCGGATGCACATAGGGTTCGAAGGCACTGCCAACGGCCTCCGTCGCTGGTTCGCCCATGAAATGAGACCAGTTCGGTGAGACGTAAGTGAACACGCCCTCCGGCGACAAGGAGTACACGATGTCGTTGGCGTTTTCGACAAAAGAACGGAAACGATGCTCACTCTCCCGCAGCGCTTCTGTTGCAAGCCTCCGGTCGATATAGCTTCCAATCAGCTCGGCGGCTACACGCAGCAGCCGCACCTCCTCATCGCCCCACTCACGCTTTGAATACAGTTCATCGAACCCGGCGAATCCCCACCACTTCCCGCCGACCGTGATGGGGAGAACGAGAGTCGAAACGATCCCCAGGGATTCAAGGGTACTACGTTCACTTTGAGGGAACGTGTCGGTGCTGCCTTCAATGTGTTTCCCTTTGCCCAGAAGCCCAACCCACCGCCCGAACCCGCTGTCAACGTAGGACAAGCCTTGAAGGAGGGAGCTGCTGATCGACAGTGTCGTGCCGTGGGCCACGGTCTCGTACTTCTGGCGCATGCAAAGCCCGCCTGACGGATCGTAAAAGTTCTCAAAAATGTGCACGCGGCCCACCTTGGTAGCGTCAAGCAACCGTTCGAGAACACGTTGGACTGCATCTTCACCTCCCTTTAGGAGGTCTTGGGAACACGAAGCGAGGACCTCTTCATGGCGAAGCCGGTCCGCCAATTTTTCAGAAAGGACCCTGTAACTGTTTTCACTGTCGCGAATTTTCTTCTCGGCCTTTTTCAGGCCTGAGACAATAAGATATGTCGCTCCAACAACAAGTATGTTCACAAGCACAAATGTTGTTGAGGTAATAATCCATACAATATAGTCAGGTTCGGAAGGAAGCTTAATAACAAAATCACTTTTAAAACCAAATCCAAGCAAAATTAAAAATGATATTATGAAAATAGTAAAAGCAAATTTTCCACTAATTAAAAGACATGCTAAAACAGCTGAACATAAAAACCATAATCTTGCCGAACTTACTATACCTATTGAATTAATGGATATAATTCCAACGACAGTAATAGCAAAACATAAAAAATAACTTCTTACATAATAACTCAAATTTTGCATTAATAATATTACCAAAATAGTTGCATAAGAAGCAGATAGAGCCAGAAGTGCTATCCATTTTTCCTCTTGAATGGAAGATATTATGGATGGTATTAGGGCAAGGGCCCCAAATACAATAGCGAGAAATAAAATGAAAAAAAGCGTGTATCCTCTTGAAATCCACTCTGGTGTCTGTTGGGGTATCCTGTTTAACACAAATTTTCGGGCTAGGCTTCTTATGTTCATTAATATGACTCCAAAATTAGGTGCTGAGCAAATCGTTTATAAAATACTTCAGATAAAAATTGACTTGAGCAGTGGCAAATGCCATGCTTCTGTATGTACATTCCTACCCATGGTCCAGATCCGGGAAATACTTCTTTCCGCAAACAGGGCAGATTCCATGAGAAAACCTCGCATCGGATGGGTGGGCTTCCGAATCAGATCAGCGGCTCTCCTGGAGCACTGATACGCAACGTCACTGCGGAATTTTCTTCAACAAATCGCCCCCAGGCCTTGTTGAAATAAAGAATCGCTCCCTCCTGAATGTTTAATACCCTTAAAGCCTAGTCTATCACAATTCCCGTCTAAACGGACCCATTGTTTACAAAATTTTAAAGGAATCGCCTTTTCCGGACTCACCTCACGGCCGGGAAGTTTGGCTGTCGGGGCTGAGTTGTGGGCCACGGACAGGTTCAGTGCGCTCAACAAGTGTGAAGCCGTCCTGGACATTCTTGGTGGCTCCCTTGATCAGTGCTGGAGTGTTATTGCCGTCATCTCAGTGTATCGATGTCTCTGCGCAAAGAAAGGAGACGCGAGGTATCGGGTTTAATGGATAGCTGGCACGAAAATTGAATCTGAACTGGGTTGACTTACGCCCATGAAATGCTACTGGGGAGAAATGTTCATTCCTGTTGAGGTCTAATCGAACTGATTCCAGGTGAGGAGGATTTGAAGTGAAGCCCGAACAGAAAGCTGATTTGCAGATAGGTCGATTTTCAAGACAAAACAGTGTGAAATACCCTCTTGAGGAGGCCTATAGGATCATCAACCAGAGCCCTGCAGTGATATTTTTGTGGAAAAACGA
Source organism: uncultured Desulfobacterales bacterium (assembly GCA_964512335.1). Classification (GTDB taxonomy): domain Bacteria; phylum Desulfobacterota; class DSM-4660; order Desulfatiglandales; family HGW-15; genus JAIPEI01. Next base: position 4,456 of record CAZEIA010000027.1, on the reverse strand, counting down.
GGAAGGCTGGCCGGTGGAGTTCGTCTCGGAAAACCTCTCCGATGTTTTCGGTTACAGCCCTGACGAGTTCCTGTCCGGCAGGCTCAGCTTCGGGGAAATCATCTATCCTGAAGACTTGGCCCTTGTTACAAAAGAAGTCACAGAGAACAGCCGTGAACCCGGAACACGCGAGTTTGTTCACCGGCCCTATCGGATACGCAGTCAAAGCGGCGAGATACGTTGGGTGGAAGACCGTACGTCAATCCGTCGGGATGATCAGGGGAGGATCACACACTATCAAGGCATCATGCTGGACATCACGGAAAAGACAATCGCTCAGTCCAGACTCGAGCAGGCCCTCCACGAACTGAATGAGCGTAACAAGGAACTCCATTGCCTGTACAGCGTGGCCCACATACTGGAAAGACAGGGTCTGGATCTCGAAGACACACTGCTTGAAATAGTGCGGCTGATCTCTCCTGCCTGCCAAACGCCAGAAGCAACGTTCGCCCGCATAAGTTACAGGGACAAAACATATACCACCCGCCATTTCAAGGAAACCTCCTGGAAACAGGAAAGCCCGATCATGGTCAAGGGGGAGCAGGCAGGCAAAATAGAGATTTTCGTCCAGAATTCCCTTCCATCTTCCGAGTTGAGGCCCTTTCTCCCTGAAGAGCAGAAATTATTGGATGCCATAGCAGATCAAATCAGCCATGCGGTTGAGCGGAAGGATGCTGAAGATGCGCTCAGGGAGAACGAGGCCCACTATCGAAACCTGGTGGAAAATCTGGGGGAGGTTATTTTCACCATAGACAAGGGAGGCAGATTGACTTATGTGAGTCCCAACATTCAAACCTTGATCGGACACAGTCAGTCAGAGCTCCTTGGAAAGCCCTTTGCCTGGGTTGTGGCCGAAAACGACCTTGCCGAGCGTAAGACCCGCTTCGCCGAGGTCCTGTCGGGTCGAGCGCGGGTCAGTGAGTTCAGATTGAAGACCCGCTCAGGACAGGAGCGTTGGGTGCGGGCAAGTTCCGGCCCGCTTCTGAAAGGCAATCAGGTCGTAGGCCTCCAAGGGGTACTCGTAGACATAACGGATCTCAAACAGGCATGGAAGGAACTTCTGGAGAGCCGCGAACGCTTGGAGACCATCCTGATATCACTCCCTGTCGGAGTGGTGATTATCGATCTGCAAACCAGAACCATAGTTGAGGCCAATCCGGCGGCCCTGAGTCTGATCGGGGCGCCCGAGGAAGCGGTTATAGGACACAGGTGCCACCAGTATATCTGCCCTGCGGAAGATGGCAAGTGCCCTATAACAGACCTGGGGTTACACTTGGACAACTCCGAACGCACCCTGCTTGATGTGGACGGAAATGCAATACCAATCCAGAAAATTGTTATCCCCATTGACCTGGATAATCGCCCATTCCTCATAGAGTGCTTTTCGGACATTCGCACACAAAAAAAGGCCCAGCAGGAAAAGGAGGCCAAAGAAAAGCTTCAGGGCGTGATTGAAATGGCCGGCGCTGTGTGCCATGAACTCAACCAGCCGTTGCAGGCCCTCATAGGATACGCGGACCTTATGGCCTTGGATCTCGTTCCGGAGTCTCCTCTTCGCCGTCACGCGGAGAACATTCGAGACCAGGTGCAAAGCGTGAGCCTGATCACGAGAAAGCTCGAAGGAATCAAAAACTACAAGACAAAAGGCTATCTGGGTAAAAGCCGAATCATAGACATTGATCGTGCCTCAGGAGTGGAAGGAGAGGATTCAGGTACGCCTCAGTCCCCTTGAATTAAGCAGTGCTGCTCCGGAGAATTGCTGTATTTGGGGTGATTGACCGGTTTTCTGGTTGTTTTTTATTTTAGAATAGCTGCCTCACAGCCGATTAATTCTTACCGGCCCAGTCCTTAGAATAAATGCAATAGATCTGTGACTCGTGAATTTGACCCCGAAAGACAGGTTGAAATAATATGCATACCATCAACAACGAAAATGAACAATCCTATTTTGCAATTTCTCCTCTAATGATAATGCCTGGGACATTAGGCGATTTTACAATATATATTAAAAGAGATAATGGCTTATACTCTCTATACTGTGGAAAAGACAGCATTTTTACAAAACAGCAGATGCAAAGACTTCATGATAATGGAATTCAGGAAATTTTTATTCAAACATCAGAAAAAACAAATTATGAATTATATACGAAGCAGTATTTAGGTAGTATATTAAATAATGAAGCTCTGCCAATTAAAGACCGAAGTAAAGTCTTTTTAGACACGTCAAAAAGCCTTATCAAAAAAGCTTTTTCATGCAGACTTCCTTCATCTGGAGAAGAGCGTATTCAGTTTTTTGATGAATTATATGATATGGTAGAAAAATCCCTTGATTTTTTGTGTATAGATGAGGTCATAAAAGGAATTGGTCAGTTAATGACAACTGACTATGAAACATATACACATTGTGTTCATGTGTTTGTGTTTTCCACCGCCATGTTAAAAAATGAATATGATAAAGACATGCTTACACATATTGGCATGGGAGCGTTACTCCATGACATAGGAAAAACCCTCATTCCCCAGAGCATACTCTTAAAGCCTGGCAAATTAACTGAGGAAGAGTTTGATATAATTAAAAAACATCCATTAAATGGTGTATCATTCTGCACGAACGCCTCCTTGAGCCAAGAGGCTTATAATGTTATTTTGTACCATCATGAAAAGCTTGACGGTTCGGGTTATCCATCCGGCTTAAAGAGTGACAGAATCCCAATGTATGTAAGAGCTGCAACAATATCCGATATTTACGATGCCCTAATTTCTAACAGGGCCTACGCTGAGGCAATGAAGCCATTTGAAGCATTGATTTTAATGCAAGATGTTTTTTTGAAGAATGGTCAGATTGACAGCGGTCTTTTCAAGGATTTTGTATCAATGTTGGGAGGGAAGCAACAATCCGCATTGCCGTCCCAGGCATGAAGAATCCGCTCCGAATCGGCCGATTGTCCCATCTTCCAAATATCATCTTCCAAATATCATCTTGCGTGAAAAGCAAATTCATAACATAATCTTGTGACGTACCTGATAGTATAGGAAGGTCTTCCAAATCCAAAAAAATCGCCTTCACATAAAAGAGTACGCAAAAATGGAGCATATTTCACGAAGGCTGTTCCTTGGTATCTGCCTCGCAACATCGGCGGGAGGCTGTTTTCTTGGAATTCCTGCCGGATCGGCTGGGACGGCCAACAAAGAAAAAGACCAATCCCGGCAAAAGCCCATTGAGTCAGGATCCAGACTTGGTCTGGCATTGGGGGCGGGAGGAGCCGTGGGGCTGTCACATATTCTCATGCTTGAAGTCTTCGACGAACTCGGCATAAAACCCCACAGGCTTTCCGGCAGCAGCATTGGCGCAATCATCGGGGCTCTTTACGCTTCGGGCAAATCGGCCAAAGAGATCAAGGAAATTGTGGATGAGTTGCTGGTTCGAGAACACGACACTTGGAAACAGATTTTTCTTAAAAAAGACATTTTTCAGTGGGCCGAATTTCTTGACCCGGAACTTGGGCAAGGCGGGTTGATAAGCGGAGATGCTTTTTTAGCCTACCTTTACAAACACATCAAGGCATCCAGCTTTGAAGAACTTAAAATACCGCTCGCAATCGTGGCTACTGATTTCTGGAAACGGGAGCAGGTGGTTTATGACTCCGGTGAACTCTTATCCGCAATCCAAGGCAGCATGGCGCTGCCGGGTCTTTTTACCCCGGTTAAGCGCGACGGCCGTGTCCTGATAGACGGAGGAGCTGTAAACCCGATACCCTATGACATCCTGACCGACACCTGTGATAAAATCGTGGCGATCAACGTAGCAGGCGAACGTTCTGTAAAAGAAAACTTTTCTTTTCTGGATGCGATTTTCAACACCTTCGAAATCATGCAGAATGCCATCATGGAGGAAAAATATAAACACAGGCCCCCGGATATTACTATCAAGCTGGAGGTTACGGACGTCCGGGCCCTTGAATTCCACAGAATCGATACCATATACAAGCAGGCATTGCCGGCCAAGGAAGAACTCAAACGCGAACTGGATACCCTGCTATCCTCAATTTAGCTCGAAAAGCAAATTCCCTGTCCCGCCGTTCAATGTTCGAAATGAAAACGGACGGTAGCAATGCCATTTTTTTCTTCGCTCGTCAGGCGGTCCACGCTTCGACGAATAATAGCGGCCGCCAGACGGGCCATGGACGATTCATCGGCTAAAACTTCTTCCGGGGGGTCTCATCCAGTACCCTTCGCACGGTATTCGCCAGCTCATATTGAGTCAGTGGCTTCATAACAAATGCTCGAATGCCGATGTGTTGGGCCTTTTTCTTGGATATCTGCCTGCTGTAACCCGTGCACAGGATCACCGGGATGTCGGAACGTATCGCCAGGATTTCCTCCGCCAGCCTGTCCCCCCTCATGCCGGGCATGGTCA
>CAZEIA010000026.1:0-25633 GCA_964512335.1 uncultured Desulfobacterales bacterium | reverse complement strand
GCGGCCAATGTGAGCCACGCCCTGGGGATTACCGGGCGGGTCCTTGCCGCGTCCTCGGCCTGCTCCACGAGTTGCCAGACAATAGGCTATGGGGCCGAGATGGTCGCCTTCGGCAGACAGGAGTTTATGGTCTGCGGCGGGGCCGAGGAGTATCATCCTCTGATCACGGCGACTTTCGATATCATGAATGCATCGTCCAGGGCCTTCAACCGGCATCCGGAAAGGACGCCGCGGCCCTTTGACCGGGACCGGGACGGGGTGGTGTGCGCGGACGGCTGCGGCATTGTGATTCTGGAATCACTGGATTCTGCCCGGCGGCGCGGGGTCCCGGCGCTGGCCGAAGTGGCGGGTTTCGCCACCGTGTCCGACACCACGAACATGGTCAATCCCAGTGCGGATTTCATGGAGATCTGCATGCGCAAGGCACTGGAAGACGCCGGCTTGACGCCCGACAGAATCGATTATATCAACGCCCACGCCACCGGAACCGACCAGGGAGACAGGGCTGAGAGCGATGCCGTTGCCAGTGTGTTCGGCCCTCGAACGGCCGTGAGCAGCTTGAAAGGGCACATGGGGCATACCATGGCCGCGAGCGGCGCGCTGGAGATCGTGGCCCTGATCGAGTTCATGAAGCGGGGCTGCATCCCTCCGACCTTGAATCTGGAAAACGTAGGCCCCGACTGTGCGGGAATTCGGCACGTAACCGCCGTTGAGTTTCAAGAGACGAACTGGGCCCTTAAGAATAACTTCGCTTTCGGCGGGGTAAACTCATCGATCGTATTACGGAGAATGGAGCATGACTGAGCAGGAGATCATCGAGCGTATCGATGCGTCCCTGGCCGAGGAGTTTGAACTGGACACGGCCGATATGGTGCCGGAGGCCACCCTGTTTGACGATTTGGGCCTGGACAGCCTGGATATGGTGGACATGGTCATCGCCTTGGAGCATACCTTCAAGATAAAGATAAGGGATGAGGAAGAAATTCGTAAGATCAGGACCTTGAGGGATATACATCGGTTTGTTATCAACAAGGCGAAGGAGTTGGGGATGTTGTGATGATAGGTGGTGAGCTGTTGAGCTGTTGAGCCGAAAGATAAAAGCAAATTAGGTGTTAAGGGAAAAAGGAAAAAGGGAAAAGGAAAAAGGGAAAAGGGAAAAGGGAAAAGGGAAAAGGAACCACGAACCACGAACTAAGAACCAAGAACCAAGAACTAAGAACTAAGAACCACGAACTAAGAACTAAGAACCACGAACCACGAACCACGAACACGGCCCTTTTACTGCAATGGTTGACTTCATTCTTCCAATTTCGGCGGACAAGATCATACCCCATAGGCCGCCCATGCAGTTTGTGGATCGGCTCACGCATTGCGATCCTGCGGCGGGGAGCGGGTCTGTGGAGGCGGTGGTTCGTGAGGACGGATTTATACTGACCGAAAAGGGCTGTGTGGACCCGCCCGCCTTCCTGGAAATGATTGCCCAGGCCTATGCCGCAGTAAAAGGCTATGAGAACCTTATCAACGGCCGGCCCGTGCGCGGGGGATACCTGGTTGGGATTCAAAAGGGGAGGGTGGCTGGAAGCGCCTTTCCCGGCGATTGCCTGGTCGTGAGTGTCAAAACTGAGAAGTCCTTCGGAGACTTTTCCGTGGCACAGGGGGCGGTCGCACGGTCCGGGAGAGATATAGCATGGGCCGTTATAAAGGTCTGGAGCCCGTCATGACCGGGAGTGTTCTCGAGAAAACCGTTTGCCTGGCTCTCCTTGCCGCGGCGGTTCTGGTCGCCGCCGGCCCTCTGTGGTTCCGGGACCATCCATCTGCAGCGGAATTCGAGGCAGGATCCGACGAAGAAGTCCTCGGGCGCATAACCAGGGCCTTCAGCGGGATCGTGTCCATTGAGAGTGAGTTTGTCCAGGAGAGCCACACCGCCATGCTGGAGAAACCGCTTCGATCCAGCGGGGTGTTCCGCTACCAGGCCCCGGATCTTGTGCGTTGGGAGGTCCTTTCGCCGGAGCGGTTCGGGTTTTCGGCGGAGGGGGACCGCCTCAGGACCTGGCGCGGCTCCAGTGACGAAAAGGAGGGTGCGCCGCCCGGTGCGGAGGCGGGCATCAGGCACTTCATGGAACAGCTCCTGGCATGGGTTAGGGCGGACTTTGACTGGCTCGGGGAGCGGTTTGACATATCCGTCCTGAACCGCTCGCCCGTCCGATTGGAGCTGGAACCCAGGTCCGAGGCCGCGGCTGAACGCCTGGACCGGATGCGCGTGACCTTTTCCCGGGATTTGAAACGCCTGGAGTCGATCGAGATCCGCGAAACGAGCGGGGACCGCATGGTCATTACCTTTTCAAACGTCCGGGTCCAAAAAAGGGACTAGGCGCAGCGCCTGATCACCTAACCACTTAACCAATTCGTTCTATGCCGGTCTCTGTGACAAGCCGCGCGACCCCGTTTGAAACCGTGTGAGTGCCTTATATGTCTTCCCCCAACACTCCAACACCTCAACACCTCAACATCTCATCCCTTTTTACCTTTCTCTTCGGGTTTTTTTCCACGCGCCGCCTGATCCTGGCGGCGCTCGTGGTTGTCCTTTGGATTGCCTCTCTGGCCGCTCTTCAGGTTATGAGGGTCGATGAGGACATCCGCTCCATGATCCCCGAGGAACCGTCCGAGGCCGCCCGGCATTTCAGGTTCCTGCAGGATTCGCCTCTCTCGGGCAAGCTCCTCATTCAGGTGAGCGCAGAACAGGATGTCTCGACCGGGGTCCTTGTGCGGGCCGTGGACGGGTTGGCCCAAAGTATGAAGCCTCCCCTTTTCACCCGGGTCATGACCGGTCCTCCGGTGGAACGTGGACAAGGGCTGCCTGACTTTCTGATGGACGCCCTGCCCGCACTTTTCACGGACAAAGACCGATTGCGGGCGCTGGAGTTGCTGGATACGGATAGGGTGAGGGCCCGGCTCCAGGGGATCCTGCGCGGCCTGGGCTCTCTGGAAGGATGGGGGAGCAGGGTAATGGAGAGCCGCGACCCGCTCGGATTGAGACTCCTTGCCCTCGGGAAAATGCGGGCCGTCAGCCCGATACCGGATGTCCGCATCGCAGACGGGCATTTTATAAGCATGGACGGCCGCCACGCGCTCATCATCGCCGAGACGCCGGTCCCCATGACCGACCCGGAAGGCGGCAAGGCGCTGATCAAAGGGTTTCGCCGGCTGGCCAGGGACCTGCCGGACTCAATGGAGGCCTCCATTTACAGCGGGCATCTCTACAGCGTGGCCAACGCCGATACAGTGAGCAGGGACCTGTTCCTGGTGCTTTCAGTCTCCTCGGGCGCCCTGATCCTTCTGTTCCTGGTGTTTGTCCGGTCGGTAAACGGGCTTTTTATCCTGCTGGTCCCGGCTTCCACGCTCCTTGCGGCCATGGCCGGCACATCCCTGGTCTATGACCCTGTTTCCGCGGTAACCCTGGGTTTCGGGGCCGTGCTCCTGGGCATCTCCATCGATTTCGGGATCCACGTGTATTTCGCCCTTCGGCAATCCGGCCTGGACCGGGCCGCGGCGGTCACGGGGCGGGTCGGGGTCCCTGTGCTTTTCGCAGGGCTGACCAGCATGGCTGCCTTCAGCGTGCTCCTGTTCAGCACCATTCCGGCCCAGCGTCAGCTCGGCGTGTTTTCCCTGATCGGCATGGCCTGCGCCCTGGTCATCTCACTGGTTGTGCTGCCCCAGGGGGTCCGTCCTGTGCAGGGGGGGGCGGCCCGGACTTCCGTGCCCCTTGGGCGCCGGTCCCGGTGGATCGTCTGGGCCTGGGCGGGGTTTCTTGCCTTTATGGCTTGGCAGGCCGCAGGCCTCGAGTTTGAAGGGGACCTTCGCAAGATGAGCAAGGCCCCATCTGAAATCAGGGAACTGGAAGAGCGCTTGATCCGGACCTGGGGGGGGCTTCTTGGAAGGGTACTCATTGTAGCCGAGGGCAAGGACCTTGACTCAGTGCTTCCGTTAAATGACCTGGTGTTTGAACGGCTCCGGGCCATAGTGCCGGAGGCCGACATCATGAGCCTGGCCCCTCTGTTGCCTTCCCAGGTGAGGCAGGAGGATAACCTGCGACGCTGGCGTGCGTTCTGGTCGGAATCCCGGGTCTCGCAGGTCCGGATGGTCCTGCAGAAGACCGGGTCGGACCTGGGCTTTTCTCGGACCGCGTTCGCCCCGTTCTTCCAATGGATCGACTCTGAAACTCATTCGGTGGGCGCGGAAGACCTGGCCGGGGCGGGGTTGGATGAGATCATGACCAGCTTTGTCCTGAAGTCCGAGACGGGGATGCGGGTCATCAGCCTGGTGCCTGATTCTCCGGACCTGAGACCACACCTGACAGAGGCGTTCCACGACATGCCCCGGGTCAGCGTGATCTCCCCGGCCGCGTTCGGGGACATGATAAGCCTTGCACTTGGACGCGATTTCCTCATTTTCATACTTGGCGCGGCCGGGATGGTCCTCGTACTTCTGGGGGTGCTTCTGCGCAGTGCAATTCGAATGGGGGCTGCCCTTATCCCGGTGTTTACGGGGCTTGTGGCGGCCATGGGCGGAATGTCCTTTATGGGAATTCCTCTGAATGTTTTCAGCATGGTAGCGGCGGTCTTGATTATAGGCCTCGGGGTGGACTATGGTGTCTTCATGGTGATGAACAGGAACGGACAAGAGGGGCTTTGCACGGAAAAGGCGGTGCTGGTGTCCGGGTTGACCACCCTTGCTGGATTCGGCGCCCTGGCCCTGGCCTCGCATCCGGCCCTCCACACCATAGGGGTCACTGTGCTCCTGGGTATCGGGGCTGCGGTTCCCTCGTCCCTGCTGGTGATCCCGGCACTGGAGAGAGGGCTTATAAGAAAGTGATATCATGAAGCAACTGAGGCAGGCCGTTCGCTCGGCCGCTGTTTTAAAGCCCTTTTTGGACGAAACAGGCGCCGCTGTAGGACGCTATCGCTTTGATGAGGACTTTCCCGGTTTCAAGGGACACTTTCCGGGGCGGCCTCTTCTGCCCGCAGTGGTTCAGATAATGGCCGCCCTGCATGTGGCCGGGGAGGTGTGGAAAGACGCGGGCGATGCGGTCGTGGCTGTGGATAGAGCCAAGTTCACTCTTCCCATCGTGCCTGGCGATGAAGTCGAGGTCCGTTGTGTGAGAAAGAGATTCGAGGGCGGAACAGGCCTGGAGGCCCGGGTGTTTGCTCGGGGGGAACCGGCCGCCTCGTTCTTCTTGATCCCTGATTTTGAGGAAGGCTCCCCATGATAAAGCCCTACTTTCCTGCGCGTGAGGGTGACCCTTTGCCTCTTCGGGCCGGGATTCGGCGAAAGGTGCGTTTCGAAGAGGTCGATTCCATCGGTATTGTATGGCACGGCAGGTACGCCGGTTATTTCGAGGAGGCCCGGGACGCCCTGGGAGAAGCTTACGGCATAGGATACATGGACTTTTACAAAAACGGCATCCTCGTTCCCATCAAGGTTCTGCACACGGACTTTCTCAGGCCCCTTCAGCTTCGAGAGGAAGTGGTTGTCGAGGCGTCCCTGCACTACTCGGAGGCCGCGCGGATAAACCACGCCTTTGTCATCCGCGACCACGAGGGGAGGGTGACCACCACCGGATACACCGTCCAGATGATGCTGGACATGGACCGGAAGCTGTGCATGTTTCCTCCGCCGTTTTTCGAGGACTTCTTGAATCGCTGGAAAGAGGGGGAAGATGGCTTTTGAGCTGGTGAGCTGTTGAGCTGTTAAGCCGAAAGATAAAAGCAATTTAGGTGTTAAGGGAAAAAGGAAAAAGGGAAAAGGGAAAAGGAACCACGAACCAGGAACTAAGAACCAAGAACTAAGAACCAAGAACTAAGAACCAGGAACTAAGAACCACGAACCACGAGCCACGAACACGGTATTTTCACCGACACCGACACCGACACCGACACCGACGCCGACACTGTCACATATACTCCTCTCTGACACGTCTCCAAAGTGAAGGGAAATGGAATTATGAAGAAGATGCACTTGATATACCCGAGCTGGCCGAAGCTGGAGAGGCAGCGGGAGTTCCATCTGCCCCCGCACGGGCCTGTGGTCTTCGCAGCTGAGGTCCCGGATGACGTGGAAATCGTATTCACCGACGAGGACCTCGAAGAGATGACCTTTGACCCTTCATTCGACCTGGCGGCCTTCTCTGTGATGCTTACCTGCCAGCTTCCAAGGGCGTTCGAACTGGCGGCCGCATACCGTTCCATGGGGGTGCCAGTTATCTTCGGAGGGATCGCCACCATGCTTCACGCCGAGGAGGTCGCCCGGCATGCCGACTCCGTGTTTCTGGGCGAGGTGGAAGGCCGCTTTCAGGAGGTCCTGGACGACCTTGACGCCGGTTCTCTGAAGCCGGTCTATGACTATCCGCCGGAGATGCCCGACATCCGGCTTGTGGGGACCGCCCGCCGGGATATTCTGGACCGTGATCTCTACAACTACCGGGGCGTCCAGATGCTTGACCTGGTGCACGCATCCAGGGGATGCAGGTTCAATTGCGATCCATGTTGCGTGGCGTTTCTGGGCGGCCGAAAGTTCAGGCCCCGCCCAATTGACAAGGTCATCGAGGAGATGGAGTCCATCCCCAACAACCGGCTCTTCATCGTGGACAACTCCCTGGCCAATGACAAGCGCTGGCTCAGGGAACTCTTCACCGCTATGATTCCCCTCAAAAAGAAGTGGGTGTCGCATCCTCTTCTCTCCAACGACGAGATACTCAAGCTGGCTGCGGATGCGGGCTGCTGGTACGTTTATCAGGCGATCTTCGAGATGACCGACGCCATGCGGCGGCGTATTCAAAGGCTCAAGGATCACGGTATCTCAGTGGAGGGGACCATCCTGATGGGGCTGGATCATCACGATGAAGACTACCTCAAGCGTCTTATCGACTTCCTGTTTGAAATCGATCTGGACGTAGCCGAGTTCACCATCCTGACTCCGTTTCCCCACTCCCCCATACGCGAACAACTGCAGAAGGAAGGCCGCATTTTCAGCGACAACTGGCTGGATTACACAGCGGACAAGGTGGTTTACCAGCCAAAGCATATGAGCCCTCAGAAACTGGAAGAGCTGTTTCATTACGCCTGGGACACGTTTTACGCTGAAAGACCTTACGAGGTCCGAATGGGGGATCTCTTCATGAAGGTGATCGAGAAGGAGGTGCTGGACGGGACCTATCGCCGTCACAACCCCAGGGCCAAGAGGGTCTTCAAGAAAAAGACGGCCTCGGGGGATCAGGTCGACCCCAGCGCCTTGCGGTAGCGTTGTTCCAGGCGGCGGGCGCATGTCCGTTCCTCCCCTTTCTGCGGAGGGGGCAAAGGCTCCCAGAACTCCAGCCCCAGTTCGGATGTGGGCCGGGGAGGCATGTACCAGGGGTCTTCCTTGGGCATGAAGGGCGGAGTGTTGCGGATGAGAACGGGCTGGATCGGGACTCCGGCCAGGCGGGCGATTTTAAAGGCCCCGGCCCGGAAAGCCCGCAGGGAGCCCGAGGGCGACCGCGTACCTTCAGGAAAGAGGAGCACCTTTCGGCCCTTTTGAATCTTTTCAAGGGTCTCCTCGGCGGTGTCCAGGGGGTTGACGCGGTCATAGTCGGGGACGAGCACATACTCCAGGGCCCTCAGGACCGGGCCGAGCGGAAGTTTTCTTGCCAGCCCGGTCTTGACCAGGACCGACAGCGACGGTATGTCTCTTATCAGGAACAGGACGTCGAATAGTCCGGGGTGGTTAGCAACAACAACACAAGGACCGGGTAAGACTTTGCCGCAGGGCGGAACGCTCCGGACAAGGCCCAGCACACCCATGAATCCCAGCCACCACCCGAATCCCACCCGTGCGGCCCGCTCCACCCGGGGTTTTTCTCCTGCAATGCGGTTCATCATCCACGACAGGGGAATCACTCCGAACAAAAACACAAAGATTCCCAGGAGGAAGGTCCCGAACATAAAGGCCATGCCAAGGCCTTTCAGCGCCCTTATGGCCTTGTCTGTCACGGGAAAAACGGTTCCATTAGCTCCAGTTCGGGCAGCTGGAGAAAAGCGACCCCCCACGAGCCGGGTCCCATGTGGGCCGAGGATGTGAGCGACATCTGCTGGGCGAAGACGCAGGCCCGGGGAAATCGTTGCTTGATCAGGGGGATCAGCCCGGATTCGACCCAGTCAAGGTTGTCCGTGTGCTCCGCCATGACGACGGCCTTTGCGTCCGGATCCAGGGCCCGTGCAAGGCTTTTCAGGGCAAGATCGACCTGGTCCTTGCGGTTCCTCAGGACCGCCACCTTCTCGGCCCCTTTCGGCGTGGGCTTCAACACGGGCTTCAGGTGGAGCATGTCCCCGAAAAAGGCGCTAGTCTTGGACATCCTTCCGCCGGCCGCCAGGAAGTGGAGCTTGTCCAGAAACAGGATTTCCCCGCACGCATTCAGCGCCTTGCGGGCGAAGTCCATGACCTCTTCAGGAGCGCCTGCGATCATGGAAAATCTCGCTGCGGCCATGGCCGTGAGACCCAGATGGCCGGATGCCACCCCGGAATCCAGCAGAAGAAGGCGGTCCTCCGGGTCACGGGCCGCTTTCCACTCGACAGCTGCCTCGTAATTGCCCGTGTAAAATGAGCCCACGGTCATGTAGAGCGCCTGGGAGTGAAGATCCAGTATCTTGCCGTAAGCCCGTCCGCGCTCCCAGTTCGAGGCCTGGGATGTGGAGACCCTGGTCCCCGACTGCATGGCGGACAAGAGGCGCTCCGGGTCCACGCACGTCTCGGGCAGGCTCTCTTCGCCTATCAGGATGTAGCTGTCCAGCAGGGTGATCCCCAGATCCAGCGCTTGAGGGCGCTGAATGGATCCGGCCGCATCGGTGACGATGTGAAGGGCCTGGTGAACCACGGACCGTGTGAACTGGCGGGTCTGCAGGGCCAGGTCGTCCGAGGCCCAGCCCACCACCTCACCGATCTTTTCGAGCTCCTCCCGGGCCCTTTGCCGATCGTCGGTGTGCAGGTGGACCTTGAGGACCTCCCCGCGCGACGTGGCAATGGCATTATCCCCGAGATCCGCTAAGGCGCCGGCAGTCGTCTTCCCGCTGCGGTCATCGGGCCTTATCACGGCATCCAGACAGTATCCCTCGCTCATGACGGCTTGCCAGGTCTCGATTGTGTGGAGAAAGGGCTTGAGCGGAGTCGGCAGGGTTTCCCGGCCATTGTCACAACCGGTTATGACCTGGAAGAAGGTCCGGAAGAACAGGAACATGCCCAGGGCCCCTGAATCCACCACCCCTGCGGCCTCGAGTTCCGGCAACTGGTCCCGGGTGGCCAGGGTCGCGGATTCCAGGCGCCGGATCACCTCGAATGACCATGCCTCGTCTTGTCCCGGAGGGGTCTTATCCACTGCCTCCACAAGGGCGTCGAAAAGGCTCAGCATGGTTCCCTGTTTAGGATCTTTCAAGGCCTCATAGGCCATATCACGTCCTTTTCGGCAGGCCTCGGAAAGGTTCAGGGAGGTCTCGGCCTCCAGAAAACCGCAGAAGAAACGGGCGGCGATATTGCCCGAGTTCCCGCGTGCCGAAGCAAGGATGCGGGTCTTCAGCTCTTCGCGGTCTCTTGTGCCGCTCTGAAGAGGGGACAGGCTGACAGCGAGGTTTCTTCCGGTGTCGCCGTCGGGCACAGGGAACACATTGATTCGGTCCAGGACATCGGCCCAGATCACGACACTCCTGCAGCCTGCGGCCACGCCTTCCCAGAGGCTGTCGGCCGGTTCGGGTGTATTGCATGTATCACTCTTGATCGCAGCAGTCACAATGCTCCTCCTGAATTGAGCCTTCAACAAAGGCCTGTGCTGAGCCGGGGACATTATTGCAGAACAGGTTCGAAAATGTGCCATTGCCATGGGTGATTTTTCAAGGCCGTTTCCAGTTCACGGGCGTAAATATGCGCGGATCGCCTAATGGCTTCGGCGCGTTCTTTTCGAGAGGAGGCCGCCACATAGCGTGGTTTTGAGACCATTACGTGATAGGCGGCCCTTCCTTTTCGAAAGACCCAAAGCGTGAACAGGGGAGCTCCTGTTGCCAGGGCGAAGGCATGCGGGGCCTCGGGAAGCAGGATGGTCCTTCCCAGAAAGGGGGCCTCCACGAGCCGGGGCCTGGGCTGCCAGGCAAGGTCCCCGGCCATTGCCAGGAATCCGCCGTCCCTGAGGAAATAGAGGGCCTCGAGTCCGTCAAAGGGTGATCGCCCTTGCGGAGAGGAGAGCAGTATGTTCAGGCCTTCCTTCTTCATGGCCTCCCGCTGCTGCCTGGCCACCTGTCTCGGGTCCTTTTCCCCCATGAGCAGGAGCGCCGGCAGGCCCTTCCTCCTGAGCAGCCGGGCCGCAATTTCCAGGTTGCCGAAGTGAGAGACCAGCAGAATTCCCCCCCGCCCCTGCTCTGCCGCCTCCTCGATAAGGGGCCATCCTTCTTCCGTCCTCTGGATCTCCTTTCCGTGTTCCAGTTCCAGCCGGTCGCAATATGCGGCAGTGAAATCCGCAAACTGCCGCCACACCGCATAAAGGTGAAAACCCCGGCCCCGTTCCGGAAAAAGGGTCTTGTAAAGCGCCATTCCCGCCCTCACACGGTTCGGCCTGAACAGGAAGTATCCGCCGGCAATAACATGGGCGACTGTTCGAAGGAACCAACCTCCGATCAGCCGGCTCGTGCCTAGGAGAAGATTCACCATAAAGCTTTTCATGTGAAGGATCCGTGATTCGTCTAAGGGGCCTGTTCGAAGTGGGTGGATACCTTATTGCCGGTTGAAGATCCGTCAAGTCGGACGATCCTACCGTATCCTTTGTGCCGCCGTCAAACGGTATGAAAGCAGCTATGAGCTGATGAGCTGAAAAGGATTATAGTTGTTGAGACAATCGATCTCCCGGCGGAGGTCCCGGATAAGAGAGTTGAAAAGCAGCTTGCTTTTGGAGTAGGGAATAGATTCCGGCAAAGAGAAAGGACGGCCCAGCCATCAATGGATGAAATTCTGGTCGTGATCCCTGTTTATAACCACGCGGCAACCCTTAGGGAGGTTGTTGAGGGGGCCCTCGATGCACACGAGCGGGTCCTGGTGGTGGATGACGGGAGCACGGATCTGGGAGGCGGCGTTCTTGACGGGCTTCCGGTCCGCATTGTGCGCCACGAAAAGAACCGTGGAAAGGGGGCGGCACTTAGAACCGCCGCACATGAAGCGCAATCAATGGGTGCGACGCACATTATAACCCTGGATGCGGACGGCCAGCACAATCCGGCTGAAATCGAACGTTTTCTCCATGCCGTTGAGGAGCACCCGGAGGCCGTGCTGGTGGGAAAGCGGGATTTTCAGGCAGCGGGAGCGCCTGTGTCGAGGCGTTTCGGAAGGGCTTTTTCCAATTTCTGGTTTCGTGTCCAGACCGGCCGCTCCATCGGGGACAGCCAGAGCGGCTTCAGGGCCTATCCCCTGGACGTGCTCCTCCATCTGCCTCTTCGGGAGAAGGGCTTTGCATTTGAGATCGAGGTGCTGGTAAGGGCCGCGTGGGCCGGTGTGGACGTCAGGGATGTGGATGTGTCCGTGGCCTACCCACCTCAGAATATGTATGTCTCCCATTTCCATTTGCTGTGGGACAACATGCGCCTGGCCCTGCTCAACACCAGACTCAGCATGCGCTCAATGCTGCCGTGGCCACATGCCAGGCTCCCCGGTGCCTCCGGGGAGGACCGCTCCGGCGTGTCCATTCTGCGCCCCATCCTTTCACTGCGCATCCTCATGAAAGGCGACGCCTCTCCGGGAAGGCTGGCCGCTGCGGCCGCTCTGGGAGTATTTCTGGGCGCTCTTCCCCTCATCGGTTTCCACACAGTTGCCATACTCTTTTCAGCGGGGTTTATGCGCCTGAACCGGATCGCGGCGGTTGCTGCAAGCCAGTTGTGCATGCCTCCTTTTGTTCCGGCCCTCTGCATTGAGACGGGTTACTTCATTAGGCACGGCCGATTCCTTACAGAAGTTTCTCTTCAGACCCTCGGGTACCAGGCCCTGGAGAGGCTCTACGAGTGGCTCATAGGATCCCTGCTTGTGGGGCCGGTCCTGGGTTTGGCTGTGGGCGGATTGGTCTTCGGGGCGGCCTTTGTAATCCGGGGACGCTGGTAAATAAGTAAAAAACTAGACCTGGCAGCGTTTGTCACAGTATAAATCATGCCAAGACAAGCCCGATCATGCCCATTTTCTTTTCCGCACCGGTACAGTGCCCATTGCAACATTAATGGGAAGGTTGCTTACAGGCTACGCGGTCAGTTGCAACCCTCGTCACATGCAGGTGAGACGAGAAGACTTCATGGTGGTTCTATCTTGAACATGAGACAGGAAGAAGATTTTCCGGGCGTCGCCATATTTCGGGAGAATAATTATACCTGGTTGGGTGAGTTATTTACTTATTTACCAGCGTCCCCCAGCCATGACATCGGCGATGGGGTCGAGTCGCGGGTCTTTCAGGGCGGCCAGGAGACCCAGCAGGGAAATGGCCGCCGCAGGAATAAAGGCCTTAAAAAAAGGCTTTTCCCGGACCCGTGTCAGGAAGCCGAAAGCCCCCAGGATCTGCAGGTTTCTTTGTACGGCCAGATAGGGATAGGTTTCCTCGAATGATTGCACCTGTGAGGGGTCGTGGTTGCGGAGCATTTTGAGATAGAACCTGTACAGCCTGTCACGCTCGTGTTCGGAACGCCCTATGTAGGGGTCCAGAAGGAACGAGGCCAGATCGTACCCTAAGGGGCCTATGCGTCCCCCCTGCCAGTCCACAAAAGCCGGCCCCTCGGCGGACACGAGGATGTTGCGGCTCTGAAAGTCCCGGTGGAGAAAGAATCGGTCGTCTGCGCGTGATGCAACCGAGGCCAGGTAATCAAAAGAAGAGCTCAGCTCATCAAGGCCCGTGTCAAGGCCCAGGTATCTGGATAAAAAGGCGTCCCTGAAATAATCGGATTCGTATCGGCGCATGCATTCCCGGTCGTAGCGTGCGGTCTGGCTGCACCAGGCCGGGTCGAAACCCGCGACCCCCCGGACCTGCATGTCAAAGAGGGCCGTCAGCACGTCCTCTTCGAGACCTTGGGAACTGTCCTCGGCTGACAACAGTGCATCCTGCAGCCGGAGGTCTCCCATGTCCTCCGTCAGGAACCGGCCGGCCTCCAGGTCCCAGCGGAAAATTTCAGGGATCGGAGCCCCTTGCGACCGCAGGTGATTCCCTATTTTCAGGTAGGCGTTGTTTTCCCGTCGGAGGAAGGAACTCTCGGGCGGGTTTAGGACTGCGATGAATGCATGGTCGTAATTCGGGTGGCGAATCCTGAAAAACGACCTTTGTGAGCCGTCAGGCTTAATTGGGACTGCGTCGAACTCCGAGGGCCGGGGAACTCCCCGATCCTTTAGGAATCGGGTGACGAAAGGAGCAAGACCTTCCTCTTGAGGATGTATTAAAACCGAGTTCTGCATGCGATTCCCTTGAGCGCTGCATGGGGTTGGGTGCTTGGGCCTTTTTAGGGAAATCAGGCGCTGTGTCCGGATGCAGGTATTTTAGGGAATGGTTCTTGCAAAGTCCAGGATAAGAGTTTTACCGCATCCATACGGTCCAAAGGAAACACAGTCACGAAAGAACCTCGGCCGGAGCCTGTTGAATGGATATATATGTAGCAAGGCAGCCCGTTTTTCGAAGAAACAAGTCCAGGTTGGGGTATGAACTACTCTTTCGGAACGGACTGAGCAATGCTTATCCCGAAATAGACGGGACCGAAGCGACATCGCGGGTACTGTCCACCGGCTTCTTTTCCATGGACATCGACAAGGTGACCGGGACCGGTGTTGCATTCGTCAACTTCACACGGGACATGCTGGTGCGCCGCGTCCCAATGATGTTTCCCAAAGAGCAGCTGATAGTGGAGATATTGGAGGATGTCGAACCTGACCAGGAAGTGGTCGAGGCCTGTTGCGAGATGGCAGAAAGCGGTTACATAATCGCACTGGACGACTTCGTATACCGGCCGGAACTGGCCCGGCTGATCGGAATCGCCGGGATCGTCAAGTTCGACCTGTCGCTCTCCCCGTTAAACACCCTGGCCCCGCTCCTCAAAAAGCTTTCATCCGACAAGATCGAATTCCTTGCAGAGAAGGTGGAGACCCATGACGAATTCCGGCAGGCCCTGGAAATGGGGTTCAACTACTTTCAGGGTTATTTTTTCAGCCGTCCGGAGATCCTGAAATGCAGGGACATCTCGAGCCCTCAGATGAACCTGCTCGAGATAATGTCGGAGGCGAACCGCAGTGAGGTGGAGTTTCATGAACTAGAGAGGATCATCGAGCGGGATGTGGGGATCTCATACAAGCTGCTTCGCTACATCAATTCGCCCTATTTCCGGCCCATATCAGAGGTTACTTCAATCAGGCAGGCCATAGTGATGATGGGGGAAACGGGTATCAGGCGCTTTCTATCCCTCATCGCCATGACCAGCCTGGCCTCGGGAAAACCTGATGAGTTGATAAGGGAATCCATTGTCAGGGCCCGGTTCTGTGAGAACCTTGCTGACCTGGGCCCCTCGGAGGCTGATCGCTCCAAGCTGTTTATGCTCGGTCTTTTTTCCCTCATAGACGCTATCATGGATGACACCATGGAATCGCTCATGGAGAAGCTCCCGCTTTCCGGTGAGATTAAAAAAGCTCTCGTGCAGAGGGTGGGCACACTCGCGGAATACCTTTGCCTCATTGAGAGTTACCAGAAGGGGGCCTGGGCCGAGGTGTCGGAGCGCTCCCAAAGGCTGGGATTGCTCGAGGACCGCCTGCCCGAGTGTTTTTTGAATTCCCTGGCCTGGGCCGAGAGCCTGGTGGATTTTTGATAGGGCAGGATCCAGGGGAGCATGAGTGGTGACCAATAAAGAGAGTGTTACAGGAAGAGGTGTTCAGGCGAATATCGCGCTTAAGAGCGTTATGGATGCCTCACCGGTGGGCATCGTATTTTTGATTCTGAGTTGTGGACGATGAGCCGGTCATCCATACGCCGGAGGGGATGGGTTCTCTCTTTTGTAGGCCGTTGCTGATCATCGCCTCAGATTTCAGCTCGACACATTGGTTTCAACTTCACTGCGCCCCTATCCACTTTTTCGCCAGTGCAACGCCTGCCATTGCATCTTTGCCGTAAGCGTCTGCGCCGGCGTATTCGCACACCTTGTCGTCCATCAAGCCCCCTCCGATCATGATTTTGACATCATTCCTCAGACCCGCATCCTCAATAGCCTGGACCGTATATTTCATGGACTCGTAGGCCACTGTCAGTAATCCGCTCATCCCTACCACCTGAGGCTTGAATTCATGAATCATTTCCACGAATTTTTCAGGCGGCACATCTATTCCTATATCCCTGACGTCAAACCCGTTAACATCCAAAAGAAAGGTGACGATATCTTTTCCGATGTTATGAATATCGCCCTGAACTGTGCCTATAAGCACTTTACCACGCTTTTTTGTGGCATGATCACCTTTGAGCATGGGCTTGATTATCCCGGAAATCTGTGAAAGCATCTCACCGGCCATCATCAATTCGGGCAGGAAATATGTGCCTTCTTCAAAACGCTTGCCTACCATTTCCATGGCCTGGGTGCAGGTGTTCAAAATCGCCACCGGATCTTCACCGCTGTCAAGAAGTGATTTCGTGATATCAAGGGCCTCACTCTCTCGCATTTCGATCAAGGCTTTAAATAGGTTCTCTGACATGATAATTATCTCCATGTATCGGGGTTTATATGAAATCGCGGTATGATAGGCTGGTAGCTGAAAAAGTTGTCGCCCTAAGTTCTGAAAGCCCTATAGACCCGAACAACAGAGTCTTCAGTAAACGCCGTATTGCTTTGTATAGTCAACCATCGCCTGGACGTTTTCATGCCTGGCGTGATCAAACCAGATATCACAATCAACCATCAAACCGCCACCCTTCCCAACCACATCTATCAACTCCTTGACATAGCTTTTGACCTGATCCGGTGTACCTGTATAAAGCAGCGACCCCGGCACATTGCCCCTGAAACAAACCCTGTCGCCCAGAATTTCTTTGGCTTTTCTGAAATCAACTCTTTCAAACCAGTAAATCGCCTTACCCGGGGGGATATCTTTTATGATTTCCAGCCGTGACGTGTAGTCCCCTTCAAAAAGAGGCATGGGCACCAGGCCCTCGTTGATCAGCCCCACCATTACTTCCCTTAATGTGGGCCAGTAGTATTTCTCGAATTGTTCGTTGGACATGAATCCGCCGGTTCCTTTGTGCAGCATCAGAAGCACCGAAGGCTTACCCATGCGCCTGGATGTATCAGCACCCATCCGGATCTGGATGGGCACCAGTCTTTCCATGGCTTTGACGAGTTTTTCGGGACACCGAAAAATATCCAACATGATGCCATGTGTTCCTCTGAACCAGTCACCTATGACATCAAAGGGAGCGGCCGAATGCCCGCCGGTGATGTCGGGAAATCCTTTGGAGGCGATCACTGCGGACTCCTCCTGAACGTGTGTAATCCATTTAAGTGACTCGGCTCCCGCCTTTTGCAGCGCCTCAAGGGCCTTCGTCACCTCGGGCAGACCGAAAAAGGATACATTGCCAAGGAGTCCCAGGTAATACCCGAACCATGTGCTAAAAGGCGGGAGGTTTTTAAAAGGTTCAAGGGCTCCGCAGGCCCTGGGTAAATAGACCCGTTGCATAAAATCGGCAGGATCGTCAATAAACGCATCATAAAACTCGTCGCCTTTGACGTATTCCTCCTCCACGAATTGAAATCCACTTTTCGGTGAAAGTTCCTTGCCGGGGAGTTTTAAAAGCCTGTAATCCAGCGCCGAAAAAACTTTTGCCGGTATCGCATAGCTTGAAGCCCTGAAAAGATCCGGCTTGAAATCATCGAGGGTCTTTAACCAGGCTTCGGTTGCTTTTTCATAATCGTTCATGACCTCTTCGCATGTAAAGCCGTTATCCAGGGCGGGAAACATGCCGAAACTCGGAACAACAGGGACTCGATCCGGCACTTTGAGTTGAATGACATCCGCTACGCGCCGTGCCCGCCTTTTATAAGCGGCTTCAGCCTCTCGGTCTACGAAAGCAATACCCTCGCCTGCGCACCATTTATCCAAGGTATCCTGTATCTCTTCCATTGTCTTTA
The DNA here is from genome assembly GCA_964512335.1 of uncultured Desulfobacterales bacterium. GTDB lineage: Bacteria > Desulfobacterota > DSM-4660 > Desulfatiglandales > HGW-15 > JAIPEI01. Next base: position 8,450 of record CAZEIA010000026.1, on the reverse strand, counting down.
CATCTCCAGGGGAATTCGTCCTTTTGATTATAGAAGGCCCCAGCATTGCCTGCCGTATCTGTTGGGTTGAATGATCTGACTCATCGTTTCATTCTGTTCAATAATGAATTTGTTCTTTTCCTGTGGATATTTCACGCTGCAGCGATCAGTTCAATTTCCACCCGAATGCCGAAGGGCAGGGCCGAAGCCTGGAGGCATGTGCGAGCCGGAGGGTCCGTCGGAAAGAAACGGCTATACACTTTGTTAAAGCGGTCGAACTCAGTCATGTCTAAAAGGTAGACGGTTACTTTGAGCGCTCTGTCCAGAGATGACCCCGCCTCCTCCAGGATGATGCGGATATTCCTCAAAGCCAGCTCAGCCTCCTCTCATACAAATCTTTTTTTGCTTTCTCTCAGCCGCTGCCCGGTGCGGTTAGAGGCCAAGGTAGGTGCGACGAATATGAGGGTCTTTGAGCAGCACCTCGCTTGCGCCGCTCATAGCCGTTTCTCCGTTCTCCAACACATATCCGTGATGGGAGATGTCTAAGGCATGAAACACATTCTGCTCAATGAGCAGTAAGGACACGCCGTCTTCATTTATCTTGCGAATGATTTCGAAAATGGTGCCTACAAGCAACGGCGCGAGCCCCAGAGAAGGTTCATCGAGCATGAGCAGGCGCGGTCTGGACATAAGCCCGCGGCCGATGGCTGCCATCTGCTGCTCGCCCCCGCTCAGGGTGCCGGCCTTCTGGGACAATCGTTCCTGCAGGCGGGGGAAATATGCAAAAACCTGCTCCATGGTTTCTTTTCGAAGCCTTTTGACATGTTCGAATTGAGCGCCCAGTTCCAGGTTTTCCTGAACGCTCATTGAAGGGAACAACTGGCGGCCTTCCGGTACATGACTAATGCCATGATTCACGATCTGGGAAGAACTCATACGGTGGATATTGTGCTCTTCGAATTGGATGGTACCGGTCCGGGGGCGCAGAATTCCAGAAATGGTATTGAGAGTTGTGGTCTTACCCGCCCCGTTGGAACCGATTACAGACACGATTTTACCCCTGGATACTTCGAAACTCACCTCCCGCAGGGCCTGAAGATCGCCGTAGAAAACGCTAATTCCGGTCACTGTAAGCATGGGCGAACTCCTTGCCTAGATAGGCCGCGATGACAGCTTCTTGGGATACCACTTCCTGAGGGAGGCCTTCGGCGATTTTTGATCCGTAGTTGAGCACGATCACCCTTTCCGAAAGGGCCATGACACCGCGCATTACGTGCTCGATCATCAGGATGGTGATTCCCCTGCGGTTGACCTCCTGAATGAGCGTTATCAGTTCATCCACTTCTGTTGGGTTCAGCCCGGCCATGACTTCGTCCAGAAGCAAAACTTCCGGCCCGGTAGCCAATGCGCGGGCCATTTCCAGACGTTTTCGCAGGGGAAGAGGAAGGCCGTGGGCTTGGACCTTGCTGTATTTGCCCAGTCCCAGGAATTCGATAACCTTCAGTGCCTCATCTTTCGCAGCAGTCATGCGCCCATGGCGCACCATGGCTCCGATAAGAACATTGTCGAATACAGAGACGTTCAGAAAAGGGCGGACCACCTGGAAGGTTCGCACTACTCCCAGTTGGCATATTTTGTATGGCTCCATTCCTTTGATTGATTGGCCGTTCAGGACCACCTCTCCGCCGTCCAGTGGAAGGGCCCCGCAAAGACAATTGAAAACGGTGGTCTTTCCTGCGCCGTTAGGACCTATAAGGCTCAGGATCTCACCCCGTTTTAATTCAAACGAAAGTGCTGAGACCGCGGTCAGGCCACCGAAATGCTTCTCGAGTCTGCTGGCGACAAGGATGTTCATTCCTTCAGCCTCAAAATCGGGTTCAAGGCCCTCTTGACATAATGCAGAATGCCTTTGCGCATAAATAGAACAACCAGGATGGTCAGCACCCCGTACAGGATCAAGTGAAGCCCCTCCAACCCACTCTTAGTGAAATAAGTGCGCGATATCTCTGACAGCGGGGTTAATATAAAGGAGCCGAGTATGGGCCCGAGGGCAGTGCCCAGCCCTCCGATGATGGGCCTCAGAATCAGCTCGATTGAAAGTGATATGCCGAAGACCTGGTTGGGGTGAAGATAGAAAATGAAGTTGGCATAGAAGGCTCCCGCAAGAGCGGTCATAAATGCACTGAGGGCAATTGCGATCATGGAGTACTTGAATGTGTTCACCCCCAGGGCCTGAGCCGCAGTTTCATCTTCACGAACGGCCACCAGGAAGCGACCGACACGGGATGTCTCAAGCACACGAACCGCTATCACGGAAGCGGTCATTAAACCCAGCGCAATATAATAATAAGGTACGTTGCCTTTAAAATGAAAGTTCAGGAAGCCAGGATTAAAATCTAAAAAAATTCCACTAAATGATCCTAATGCATCAATATGAGATACCACAAGACGGGCTATTTCTGCAAAAGCTATAGTAAGAATAACAAAATAAACCCCTCTAAGCCCGAATCTAAAACCTAAAAATCCAACAAAAAGACCTATAAATGCTGCTAATAAAGCACCTATAAACATTCCAACCCAAGGGGTAATACCATAATTTTGTGCTAGAAATGTGGTAGTATAGGCACCTATACCAACATAAAGAGCATGTCCAAGTGATATATGTCCAGTATATCCGGTAAGAACATTCCATGATTGACCTAAATATGCATAATAGAATATCATTATAAATAGGCCAAGCAAATATTTATCAAGAAATATAGGCAAGCTTAAAAGAATACAAAAGCATATGCCCAGTAAAAAATAAAGCCTAGTCATCGTTTTCCGCCGAATAGCCCTTGAGGCCGTATGAGCATAATGATCACTAAAATTGCGAAACTGACCAATTGCTTCATGGTTGCCGGCAGAAACAGCGTGGAAATCGATTCCGCAGCGCCCAGGATAAGACCACCGACAAGAGCCCCAAAAAGGCTGCCCATACCCCCCAGAATCACCACTATGAATGCAGTGAGTGTAAAATCATGGCTCAGGTGAGGGCTGGCCGGCATGAGCGGGATGAGCAATGCGCCGGCTGCACCACACGTTGCCGCCCCCAGAGCGAAAGACAGGTTATTGATGCGGTCCAGATCGATGCCGACAAGGATGGCCCCGATTCGATTGTCTGCGGCCGCACGGATGGACTTGCCGAGGTCGGTTCGCCACAGGAATAGAGTTATTACAAGGGTCAGAATCACGGCCAGGCCGAATGTCATGAGACGGGATACGTCAAACATGAGTCCCCAGACATGAAATGAATCCAGGGAAAAAGCAGTCTGAGGGCTGCGGGGATCCGGGCCCCAGAAAAGCAGGCAGGCGTTCTCCAGGATCAGCCCGATAGCCACCAACGGCAGCACCTGCATGGCTTCAGGATAGTCCAGTATGCGATTTACAACTGATGCCTGTAAAAGGTAACCCACAACGAAAAGGGCTGCGGCAGACAACAAAAACGAAAGGTAAGGATCGATACCTAATAATATGAAAATCCAGTAGGCAACGTACATGCCCAGGACCATCATGCTCCCGTGGGCAAAGTTGATAACCCCCATAACCCCGAAAATCAGGGAGAGACCCACAGCGATCAGGCCGTAGATCCCTCCCAGCAGAATTCCCTGGATTACCAACTGGATGGTCAGCATAATATCAGATCAGCCTCGCTCCCACAGCTGAGGGGCAGGAAACAGGGGCGGAACCTCTGCGAACTCCTCAGGCAGCACGATTTTCACCCTCTGATGCACATCCGGGTTGGGATGTACCTGGAGCAAGGGGGTGGTTGCGTTGATGTTGTCACCGTTGGGGGCGAATTTCACAGGACCACCCACCATGGGGTGATCTTTCACTTCGATCTGCCGCATGGACGCCACGAGCTTATCGGGGTCGGTTGACCCGGCATGCTCAAGGGCTGCGGCAATCACCTGGATGGCCATAAAGGCGAACCCGGAGTTCGAATCGATATTGATGCCGTGGCGTTCCTTGTATATCTTGGTGGCTTCCTGGAACACCTTGCTCCTGGGGTTGGGCCAGATGGTGTTGTTGAAGGCGTAGAGCACCAATTTGCCAAGGTCTTGCAGGGTCTGCACCTCAGTCCATCCCGGCGCACCGGGGCTCATGACGGCCATAAGCGGCACCCGCTGTTTATAAAGTTCCCTCACGAGGAGAGCCGAGTCACCGGGGCGCGTAACGGGAAAAATCAAATCGGGTTTGGCCGCCTTGATTTTAGCCACTTCGGACGAGAGGTCCTGGACGCCAAGGGGATATGTGAACTGCCCCAGGATTTCGATGGGAAGTCCCGACTCTTTGAAAACCTTGAGAAATACTCCGGACTGGCCCTTGCCGAAGGAATCACCCACGTTGGTTACAACCGCTGTCTTGGGCTGAACATCCGCCTTGCTCAAGATGTATTTGAGATGGGAAATCATATTGGTTGCGAAACGAGTTGTCGAGGGGAAGCAACGAAAGGTGTAGGTGTAACCCTTCTGGGTTATGTCGTCCAGCGCAGCGACATCCATTACAAAGGGGGCCTCCCTTTGTTCGCACAGAGTGGCGATGGCCATGGCCGTGTCGCTCTGGAACGGCCCGGACAACATGACCGCACCGTCTTTTATCAGGCGATCAGCTTCGAGTCGACCGACCTCCGGCCTTGTTTCCGAATCACCAAGCAGAAGCTCCAGTTTTGCTCCTCCCATGGATTTGATGCCGCCCTCGGCGTTGATCATTTCCACTGCCAGCAGCCCGGCCCTGCGCATGGTCTGGCCGATGACCGCCAGTGGGCCTGTCACCGGCTCCACCTGCCCGATTTTAATGGTTTTGGCTTGTGCCCTGAGAAGCGTAGGGACCCCAAAACCGGATACTGTCAACCCCAGTCCCAACACCCCCGATGTTTTCAAGAACGACCTTCTGTCTATTCCCTTGCCGGAATCTTTTTTAGCCATACCCTGTCCTCCTGTCTGATTTAAGTAGTTTTAAACGAGTACGCCCGCTTTCAGCTTAAAAACTTTTCTAAAGCCGCGGCCATGGCCTCCAGGTTCTCTATGGGTGTTTCGGGAGCAAGACCGCCCGCGGTTGACAAGATGAATCGTCCTCCCGGAGCTCCCTTCTTCAGGCAATCAAAGGCCTGCTCGTGTATTTCTTCCACAGGGCCTTTCAGCATGAGGCTAACAGGGTGGAGATTGCCGACCAGAGTGACCCTGTCCCCAAGTGCATGTTTGACCGGATCTAAGTCACCGCCAAAATGAAAGACGTGAAATCGGAATTCGTTAAGGGCTTCAACATAGGGGATGGGAAACTCGTTGTGATAGATCAGAGTGGCAGAGGGAAACGCGTCTGCGACGCGATTGGTGTATGGAAGCCAGAACTCCTCAAAATGCTCATGACTAACCTGGCCGGGAATGTGATCAGCAATAGAGACAAACCTGAGGGAGCCGTTGATCTTTTCTTGTGCCTCCAACCAGCGGATCACTGAATCCGTAGTGACCTCCAGCAACTCGTGAACCCTCCCGGGCTCCTTTAATAAACTGATGAAAAAATGACCATGCCCCATAAGGACAGCCGCCAGTTCTACGGGCCCGAAAGATGTGGCCACGCCATCCAGGTACCCGTATTGCTCAATATATTTTTTTTCCAGGTGTTCCCAGAAGTACCTGTACTGATCCAATGCCTGAGGCATCAGGCCGTCTTTTTGTGGGTTTATTGTCCTCAAAGAGGCAATATCTCCGCTCGCTTTGATTACCGGCTGGGCCATGGGCATACCGTTTTCAGGCCACTGTATGGGGCAACCGAAAGCGGACGGTTCGATGAGGGCTCCGTAATCCGCCCATATTCCTGGAAAACAATAGAATTTCGGAAAACAATTCTGGAAGTGCAACTGGACCTGCAGTTTGGTTTCCGCATTGAAGTAGTAGTCTTTGAGGTTTACGCCACAGAAGGTGTTTAAAAAAGGTGCCGTATTCCAGATAGCGATGAGGGTATCATCAGTGGAAACGCCTGAAATAATATCAATAAAACGCTGTCCTGTGGTCTTCGAAACAATTTCCTGCATGATCTTCTCAACAATCGGGTTTTGGTGGGGGGACAAGGAGGGTAATCTGATAAATCTTTTGACTGGTCCGATATTTAATATTTTTAAAATTTTCTGTCAAGCGAAAATTTTTAAAAAACTTGCTTGCCATTACCCTTCAATTGATATATGACATTAAAATAACTTAAAAGAGGCAGGGAGAAACACATTGAAACCTATTCGCCAGCAGCGGGTTTCGGACCTCGTGTTCGACAGGCTCAAGGAAGCAATCCTCCTTGGGGAGTTCAAGCCAGGTCAGCGGCTACCCTCAGAGCGGGATCTTATTGAACAGTTGCAGTGCAGCCGGATGTCTATCCGAGAAGCAATTCGGGCCCTTGAGTTGTCCGGGTTCCTTACTGTCAGGCAAGGAGTAGCCGGCGGTGTCTTCGTCACCGAACTGAGTTTTGAGCGCCTCGGAGGGGCTTTCCTGGATCTATTTCTTGCAAACAAGCTTTCGATCCCGGAGCTGCATAATGTCCGAATGCTGATTGAACCGGAAATAGCACGACTTGCGGCTCAAAAAATTAATAATAATGGCATTGAAAAACTTAAAAAAGCCCTTGATGATGAGCAAGAACCTTTTACTACACTTCAAAAAGATATTGATGTGCGTACAAAAATACATTATATATTGGCTGAGTTATGCGGAAACCGTTTTTTGGAGGCTATTTTGAGGTCTCTGATGAAATTAAACAAGGAAATTATTTTGGCAGTTAAACCAGAGGCCTTTGTTGTGCACCCTCCAGGAAGTCATAATGCCATAGTAAACGCTGTAATATCTCATGATGAAGATTCAGCCAGGCAAGCGATGTTGGAACACACAGCTCAATTTGGAGAAAATCTTTTGAAAATGGAGAATGATTATCGACGCAAAACGGGTGTTGCTTTTTAGGAATGCTCTATCCTGAGAGCCGGACCCGTTGTCCTCATAATTCCGCCCCGCCCATGATTTCCAGGGTCAAACCGTTTCTTTTGTCCTCTGTTCGGAATACCATTTCATCAACGCCTGAATTCACTTCGAAATAGTGGGCACCTCTAAGAGTCTGGTTTTTCAGGTTGTGTCGGCGGCGGCATGTAGTCCGGATTGTTGCTCCGGACACCCGCATGTATTCAGCCATGGTAAAGCGCTAAGATAAATTCTGTTAATCTTTTAAAGGCAATTAAATGCCATTTGTTATCATTTTTCAGTAACAACAATTAGAGCACAAACAATCTCATCCGATACTTTTATGTAAAATCAATTTACTATTGACAACGTTTCATCTCATCTGCTATCCTTTAAAAGGATTAAATATTGACTTATAGCAAATTAACATAAATTGATACTGATACAACAAATAAACCTTATATTTATTCAGATATTAAACATAAGTTTAAAGAAATGTTTAGTTAATGATGTTTTGTTTAATTATGATCTTTGTTGAGTCGTGATGATTTATATGAATTAATTGTCGGTGCGCGCTTTGTATTTTTATTTTCTCCGGTCTTATATGTTCGGAGGTCTTAATATTGAGAAAGCGAAATAAAAAGATTATACAGATGTTCGATAATGCTGTCGAAGCTGAGAAAAGATACGAATTTCAAACAGCCAAACAGTGCTATAATAGAATTGTTGCTCTTCAGTCAAACAGCCCTGAAGCGGAAATTGCCAGGGAAAGAATTGAAGACATGGACGCGCTTTCCGATGAAAAACGTATTTATAAAAGAATCGACAGAAACGCAAAACGTGTCTTGACGGATATCGGCGTCGACATTTCTTCAAATCACCGCCTGATGGAAATCCTGATGGAGGCGGATGCCATTGATGACGAGAGTGAAAAGGCCCTTTTTATCCCCCTTCGGGAAGACTACATTGAATCCTGCCTGGACAAAGTCCCGACGGATATGGTGGAGGATCCCGGTGAAAACTCTTTTGGTACCGGGGCCACTCCTCCCTTTCTGATGCGTCCCGGAAGGGATGACCTGAGGCCGGCAAGCAGGGAGGAGTTTGAGAAAATCGTCGTCACCGCCTCCGAATACACTGACAGCCTGGGGATTTTCAGCGTGCCGGTCGCCACGGACAAAACCATCTCGGATTTCGAGAGCGCCCAGCTCATGGCCAGGTACTTCTCCGACCTCAAGATGACACACACTCGTAACATGTCCGATGAAGAGACCCTGTTTTTCCGGGAAAAAGACGACTGGCTGGACGGCACAAGCCTGATCACGTCCCTCACGTTCATGTCCAGCATGGTCGACCCGTTCCTCAGGAGTGTAAGGTCGGGCAACAACCTCCTTTTGCTGGATCTGACAATAGCCGGTTCCTCCGGCCCTTTAAGCCCCGAAGCACTCCTCACCCAGGTCCATGCCCAGGTGCTCTTCATGATGATCCTGGCACAGA